>JASFHE010000235.1:0-9183 GCA_050123415.1 Desulfobacteraceae bacterium
TACCTGGAGTTTCAGAACATATTCAAGGATTTTTCGGTATGCATTTTTTACATCCTCAATCGATTCCATTTCATAGAGGTAACCGGTTTTAACACTGCACTGCTCATTATTCAGGGGATTTTTCCCGTTGTTTATGGCCATGTTGAGTACAACCCCATGGTGGATACTTGCATATGGCGGTGAAACACCGTTACAGGCAGGATAATCATTGCCGGAGCCTACTATTTCCTGGCAGCCGATTATTACATAATCACGGGCATCCTCCAGAGTAAAATCAAGTTCCCTGATAAGCCCGGGGATTATTACATCATCATTCTGGAACAATGGAAGACCGCCGCACACCATGGATGTTTTTAGCGCAAGGTCCCAGAGGTCCTGCGGAGTATCTTTGTGTATTCTTAAAGAAATTGTCGGATCATGCACGCGAAGACGCGCGATAGAATCAAGAACCATGTATGATATTGGATTTGTTGCGTCTTCACCTGTTTCAGGATCAACACCGCCTATAGTAGTATGCTGGTAAGTGTTGCCTACACCTACTATTGTGACCAGCTTTCCGAAACCACCACCGTAAAAGCAGTTTGCCTTGAGGAAAAAGGCGTCCAGGTATTCCTGGGCCTGGTCCATGGTAATGCGGCCTGCTTCAAGGTCTGCCTTTAAATAGGGCCAGCAGTACTGGTCCAGCCTTCCGAATGCAGGGCCGGGAAAGAGTGTTTCCGAGTACAGATAAAGCTGGTACATCATTGTAAGCTGAAGAGCTTCCCAGAAGGTCCGGGCCGGATTTTCGGATATCCATGTGAGTCCGTCGCCCATCATCATAAGTTCTTTTTTCCGTTCTTCATCTTCACAGGTTTCAGCCTTCCTGTAGCATTCCTCACCATACCTTTTAATAAGTATGGTAAGCGCCTCACAGGAAATTGCGGCAGATTTATAGAAAAGATACTTTTTGGTCTTGTCGCCCATGAGATCACCGTTATTTTCTTCAATCCAGTCCTGGGCCTGTTTTCTTATTGCCCCTATTCCCATGTTTATCAGTTTTTTATATCCGGGAGAAAGGTGTCCGGACTGCATCATTATAAGTGGGGCGCCGGGGATGCTCTTGCTTACATTGAGGCGGCACAGCTCATCATACCCGTCAGGCTGCCATGCATCTGCTATTTTTGTGTAGGTACGTTCATTCCAGTAATCGGCAACGCTCTTTAACTTTTCAACATCTTCCGGAGAGATGGACATCTTTACAATATCTTCTTCCGGGCTGTGATACAAGCCGTCTTCCTCCAGAAGCCATGCTCCCGGCTGTGAAGGATCGTTTGAATACATCTCCGTCTGGATACCCGACCATTCGGGAAGGAAGGTGCTGCCGAGAAAATACTCTCCCCTGTTTGCAACAATAACCTCAAAATCCTCAACCCTGATCTTCTTTTTTTTGCAGTATTCAAGCATGGTCAGAGGTTTTTTGATGACAGGAACTACATGCTCATATTTTTTATATGCCTCGGTCATAATGAGCGCTCTTTCAGCATCATTTCGAATGACACGATCGCGTATTAATTCCCGCATGTGCTGTATGCGTGGTGTAACAGGCCTTGATTCATACATAGTTTAATACCCCTGATTAATTAAAACTTAAAAATATATGATATTATGATCTTCCGGGGGTGTCAATGATCTTGTCCGGTTCATTTCTTACCGCGATCTTGTCCAGTTCATCTCTTACCGCAATTCCAAGCTTTTCCAGTGATACCGGCTTCTTGATAAACCGACCTGCACCCAGCCGCTGTGTTTCTTTTACATCTTCCGTTTCCGCGAATCCGCTTGCAATGACAGCTTTCTGTCCGGGATGTATTTTAATGATCCGCTCATATGTTTCTTTCCCGCCTATGCCCGGGTCCATGATCATATCCAGTACAATAAGTTCCACCCTGTTTTCTGCGAGATAGGATAATGCCTCTTCACCACTGGAAACTGAAGTTGGTTTATAACCCAGATACTCCAGCATACTGCAGAATATCTCACGCTGGCTTTCCACATCATCAACAACAAGTATTTTTTCACCTTTTCCCTGATAATCTTTAACAGATTTTATCTCATTGTTTTTTAATTCCATATCACGGGTTATCGGGAAGTATAATTCAAACTTTGTACCCCTGTCGCCGGACGAAACATCTATATACCCGTCATGCTCCTGTACTGCATTCCATACGATAGCGAGTCCAAGGCCCGTTCCGCTTCTGCCCATATGTTTTTTGGAGTAAAAGGGTTCAAATATCCTTTCAAGATCTTTTTCCGGCATTCCCTTTCCATTGTCTTCTACAGTAAGGACAACATACTCTCCGGTTTTGACCTCTTCATAGCCTCTGATATTCCGGTCAAGGAATTTGTTTTCCGTTTTTACAGTTATCTCCCCCGATCCATCCAGGGCTTCGGTCGCGTTCAAAACAAGATTCATCAGGCTTTTACCGATATGAACAGATGCTCCCTTGATGTTGAACAGCCTGACATCAAGCTCTGTTTTTATTCTGATATCCGGGTTAACATCCATAAGCCTCAAATGTTCTGCAGATCCAAGATAGCGGCTGACCACAGTGTTAATGTTGAGCGTTTCTTTTTCAACCGCAACACCTCTTGCAACAGTCAACAGATCCTGAACAATTGCAACAGCCCTCATTCCTGACTGATGCATTATCTCTATGGGTTTTCTGAGGTTACTGTTCCGGGGCAGATCCAGTAAAATCATTTCAGGATAACTCACAATTCCGGAAAGAACATTGTTTAGATCATGCGCAACCCCGCCGGCCATCAGCCCGAGAGATTCCATTTTACGGGACCGGGATCGCTGTTCTTCACTTATCCTTCTGGATTCTTCAGCCTGTTTTCTGTCTGTGATATCAAGCACAAGGGCCAGCAACAGCCGTTCACCATTAAGCATTATCCCGGTCATATGGATCTCTGCCGGATAGGTTGAGCCGTCCTTCCGGATATTCATGCTTTCAAAGATAAAACGATCCTTTTCATCTATTTGTTTTCTAGCCAGTTCAATTTCATTATCTGAGAATTCCGCAGAATCAATATCACTTACTGACATTTTGAGCAGTTCTTCCCGTGTATAACCTGTAATACGGCATCCGACATCATTTACCAGGCGATAACGTCCTTCATTGTCATGTACAAAAACGCCGACTGGCAGATTTTCGAGAACTGTTCTTAACTGCTCCTCACTTTCAAGAAGTGCTTCTTCCGCTTCAATTCTCTTGCTTATATCTACAATAAGCTGACTGTTTAACCTTTCAAGCTTGCTGGATCTGTCGTCCACCAGATCAAGCAACTGCTTGAATTCGCGGCCAAGAACACCTATTTCATCATTCCGCGAAATAATATCCGCTATCATTTCATTGTCTTCCCTGGCCAGAAGCACATTATCCTTAAATTTAAGGACAGGCTTGACAACCATCCAGTGAATCAGCAGAATCATTACAACAAGGGCGGAAATCATTATTACTAAAAAGAAAACAGTTGCATAAAGGGTTGTAGAATACCCGACCAGGGCTATTTTTCGCAGTCGCTCAGCCTTGAGTATAAGAGCGTTTTTACCTGTAATATCAGGGATTGCAGAATAAATGTTGAGGACTGAACCGTTCTCATTTTTGTCAATCAGGTATGCATTTTTTTTACCGCTAAGACCTTGAATGAGGCTTGATATTATTGCGCTGTTCTGTTGAGAAAATGTATTGAGATCGATCCTTATCTGTCCGGATATTTTTTTTATTAGGGCATCATCAATCAGGGTGCCCATAATCATTGTGCCCCTGACAGGTCCGGTGTTATTGCTCGTTAATATCGGCCGGGAACTGACCGTGAATAATCCTGAAGGAGTTGAATATATACCTGAAACGGAGATTTCCGGAAGGGGAGCATTATCGAAGTTAAAGGAGCGCAGGGGGTGATCTTTATCAATAGTCTCACCAAGGAAGTCCTTAAGTTTTTTTTCGGCATCACTGGTCAGGCCATGTATTTTTCCCCATACAATATGGCCATTTTCTGATATGAAATAGATAAGATTCAGGTGATTGTTTTCAAAGGTTGATACAGGAAGGTTTGCCTCGATATATTCTTCGTTCGGATCATCTATGAATTCATAGGTATCATCCCATGCCGACCAGTCATGGAGAAGGGTGTCAATAGATTGAATTTCTCTATTGAAGGCCTCTTCAATACGAACGGCATCATTTTCTATTTCTTCTCTTTCAAGGGACAGAAACCCGGGGAATATAATAAATTGTCGTATACTGTAATCAACAAAGCCCAGGATTATAAAAATTCCTGTAATAATAAATGCTACTTTTAATTTTAATGACATCTTACTTCTCAAAACATAATAATTTAAGAATAAATATTTCATATGCTTAAAAACAGTGAGTTATTTTTAAAATAATTAACTCTGATTAAACGATAACTGCTGATAGATTCGAAATATTTATTCAAATATATATCGACAATCCGGCTTGAAAAGTTAATATTTATCAATAAAGGATAAAAATGGCAGAATTCGAAAAAACGAGATGGGCAGATAGTGAGTTTTCAAAGTTGTACAGGGACGGGGCTGATATTTACATACCCTTTCGCAGGAGGTTTGTTGAAGTAACAAAATCCCTTTATTCATTTTTCTTTAAAGATCGATCCGAATTAAGGGTCCTGGACCTGGGCTGCGGTGACGGTTTTTTTGCTGAAGAATTTTTAAAGGAATTTACTCCTGCCGGCTTTACACTCTCTGACGGATCCGGAGATATGCTGACGGCTGCCCGGAAAAGATTGAAAGAACAGGCGAATGTAGAATATATCCAGGCCAGTTTTCAGAACATAATTGAGTCAGATATATTATCCGGTGATTTCGATTTTATATACTCCTCATTTGCCATACATCATCTACCACTTTCAGATAAGAAACGCCTTTATTCAAAAATTTATAAAATACTGAACCCAAGAGGATGTTTTGTTCATAATGATGTTATTGAGCCTTTCTCTGACAGGGTCGAGAACTGGTACTTAATGCTGTGGAGGGAGTGGATAGATCAGTTCCCTGATAAAAATGCAAGTTATGGCATGGAAGTAATTCCTGAAAAATACAAGGAAAGCCCTGATGATTTTCCTGACTCCCTTGAAACACATCTTGATATTTTAAAGAAAACCGGTTTTAAAGATGTGGATTGCTTCTTTAAATACGGTATTTTTGCCCTGTTCGGAGGTTTTAAGCTGAATAGTGATTAACAGCCATAACTTATCCTTTCTTCTCTTGAATTTATTCGGTTAAAATTGATCAAACCAGAAAACGTTCAAGATAAACTCAAAAAACCCGATAATATTTTAAATACAACAACTATCTCTGGGTCTTGCTACTCCAGGGTGCTGTTTTTCTCCGATTATACACGTTCCGCCAGGCAGGGGTCCCCTGAATAAAAGTGAAGAGACTTCTCGCTGATACGGTTTTATGATATATGTATAACTTGTTTAATTTTATTTAAAGCTAGGCTTTTTATGGAAATTAGAAAATCCCCGGTTTCAAAAAGTATTATTCTGATACCTCTCACATTGATTATCGTTTTTACTCTTGTCGGTTTCTGGCTCATTTACCTCCATTTTAACAGGACAAGTATTAACAAATTTGAACAAAATTTATTGAACCTGGCCCAGAGTGGCGCGCGCATGATCCACCTTGTCGATCCCTGGGGAGATATCAGGACAATGGATTATTATACCGATAAATTTGCACAAAACAGCATGTTCAGGGCTACTATCATAGATGATGATGGCACTGTTCTGGGAGATTCCAGGCTTTCCATCGATGAAATTATGGAAATCGAAAATCTCGGGAGTTGTCCCGAGATTTTAGATGCAAAGGAATCAGGTACAGGTATTTCAATACGGCATAGCACTACGATCGAACAGGACCTTGTTTATGTTGCAGTAAGATTTAACCGACCGGGAATGAGAAAAGCATACTTCAGGGTAGCCATGCCTTTAATGGAACTTAAAAAAGAACTCATAGCTCAGCGTTTTGTCCTCTGGGGATTCTGCTTTGTTGCCCTGGCTGTTGCTTGTTTCTTAAGTATCCTCGCATCCCGATACCTTTTATCACTTGTAAAAAAAGGAGAATTTTATCTCGAAGAAACGGTTTTAAAACGAACAAAGACAATCGAGATGCTCCAGAATCTTGCCACTCAGTTGACAGCATGTAACTCATCAGATGAATCCCTTGAGGTGATAAAACTGATAGCATCAAAACTATTACCGAAATATACCGGTACATTAGCGCTTTTTCGTGCTTCAAAGGACAGACTGGAGATAGCGAAAAGCTGGAACGGGGAGTGGGATGGTGAAAATACCTATTCACCCGATCAATGCTGGGCTCTTCGAACCGGCAGATCACACATAGGCTCACAGGATTCCGGAAATATGATTTGCACGCATTCCCTTAATCTGGAAGGTAAGATGCTTTGTTTTCCGCTTATTGCCCAGGGAGAGACCCATGGTGTACTCCATTTTTATAGTCAGGAAGACACTGAATGGACAGAGGCGGAGCATCGTCAGGCATTGGCGATTAGTGAACACACGAGCCTTGCCCTTGCGAATCTCAGGCTGCGGGAAAGTCTCAGGCAGCAGGCTATACGTGATCCTTTGACAGGCCTGTATAATCGTAGATACCTGCATGAAACAATGGACCAGGAAATCAGCAGGGCTGAGCGGCATAAACAGAATATAGGCGTTTTAATGCTCGACCTGGATAAATTTAAAAAATTTAATGATGAACATGGCCATGAAATAGGTGATTTTATCCTCAGCGAATTCGGCAGGCTCATCAGAACAGTAATCCGCAACGAGGATATTGCATGCAGATACGGCGGAGAAGAATTTACTGTACTTCTCCCCGAATCAGATCCTGACAGTGTTAAAGCCATTGCCGAAAGAATTAGAATAAAAGTTCGGGATCATGTTTTTCTCCATGAAAATCATTCCTATGGCCCTATTACAGTTTCAATAGGTGCATCCTCTTATCCTGATAATGGAAAAACTGCTGGCCTGCTTATAAAAAATGCAGACGATGCACTTTATAGGGCAAAACAGGCAGGTCGTGATCAGGTTGTCTTTGCTTCCCTGCCTGATTAAAAAGCCGGATCTTTACAAATCGACACGGGTTGTGATACCTCTTAAAAACAGAACATCTGAATATTCTAATTTTTCCTGAACAATCAACTGATAGACAATAAAAAGATTTAAACTGAAAAAAGGTAAAACATGAAAGCAGACCTGCATTTACATACAACCGCATCAGACGGCACATGGACACCGGAAGCATTGATAGAAAATATTATCAGGGCAGGAATAACTGTTTTTGCCGTTACCGATCATGATTCGGTTGAAAATGTTGCCACAACCGTTGATCTTGTAAAGGATACAGACCTGAAATTTATCAGGGGGGTCGAAGTAAATACTACTGAAAACGGACACTTATTTCATATCCTGGGCTACAATGTTGATCCTGATAATGAATCCCTGAATGAGATTTTGCTGAAAAACAGGAATGTCATGGAAGACAGGGATGAGAGGAGCATAAAGGTTCTCCAGGAGATGGATTACCCGGTCGTCCTTGATGAGTTCCTGGTGTATGAAAACAATCCGGAACGCGGGGGATGGAAAGCCTTAAATTATATTCTTGATAAGGGGCTTTGCCAGAACTACAAAGAATTCTTCAAGCTTTTAGGAAATAAAAGGAATGGCCTGGGCATAGAAGGATGCGCAAGGCCTGAAGACGCAATATCAGCCATCAAGGAGGCAGGAGGCATCCCTATTCTTGCCCATCCCGGCTCGCCCCTGTACGGAAATAATGCGAAGGAGACTGTTTCACTGGCAATTGAAATGGGAGTTGAGGGTGTGGAATGCTTTCATCCGGAGAACGGTGATGAAGCTACAGAATATTGCCTTGAGCTTTGCCGGATGGAAAACCTCTTTATTACAGGCGGGTCTGACTGCCACGGCACATTTGTGAAGGAGCGCTGGCTTGGAAAGCCTGATATAGATCTGGAGCAGCTTGCCTTGTGGGAGTTGTAACATTACAAACCCCGTTCAAAAAACGGGGTCTGTCTCTTATAAATATCCCAGCGAAACAAAAAAATCATCAATCAGCCTGAAGACTTCTGCTCCGTCGACGTTCCCGAAAAAATGATCTGTCCCCTCAAAGGGGTGCAGTTCACAGCGGTTACCCATGGCAACAGATTTTTCAGCATACTCTTTAACAGACTCAAAAGGTACAAGATCATCTGCAGCACCGTGGATAAGGCACACTGGAGGCATACCTGCCTTCAGATGATGAAAGGGTGACAGGTTTTCAGGCTTATCACGCCCCTGAAGTAAAGAAACAAATTCATCAACAATTACTGTATTAAGGCATGCCGACTGAAGCGCGAGGGCATCCGGCACTGCACCTATACTCAGGTCATCCTCAGGATCATTATATCCGTCAAGTGTTGCAGCGCATGTGGCAAGATGAGCGCCAGCAGAAATAGCACCCCCCATAACCTTTTCGGGATCAATATTCAGTTCATTTGAATTTTTTCTTATCCATCGTATGGCAGACTTGACATCTTCGAGTGCATCAACCGGGGAAAATCCACCGATTGAAGACAGCCGGTATTGAAAGGATATAGCAACCATCCCCTTTGATGCATAGTGACGGCATAAATCATAACCCCACAGGGGTTCACCCGTAGACCATCCACCCGGATGGAAAAAGGTAAAGGCCGGGTTTGAGCTGGTTTGACTTTCTTTCCGTGAATTAAAGATGTGTGCAGTTAATTCTTTTTCTCCCTTTTTCTTGTATACTTTAATTTCGTCCGGCATATACGTGGAAGCTGATGGTTCCTGAACTGATGAATCATTTGTCATGTTATACTCCTTGCAGGCTTTGAAGATCCGAAGGGCAGGCACAGGGGCCTGCCCCACATGATTGTAATAATTATTTTCTATCTTCGCAAAAAATTTCAGATTAGAAATATAGTTGTCAATACTGTAGGGGCGGCTCCCCATAAGCGCTAACTTGTTTAATGCCTCATTAATAATTAAAATATTTCGATAGCTGAACATTGCGTTTTCTTTGCCGCTCAGCAAGTAATCTTGGGGGAATAATTCAAG
>JASFHE010000236.1:0-9165 GCA_050123415.1 Desulfobacteraceae bacterium
CACCATAAACATAATTATACTTACAAACCGCCGCCTAACCCCTAATGCCATGCTCAGAGCCATTATAACAGCAACAGAAGCCAAGACGGCTGCTCTGCTTGATATGGATATCAGGTCTACCTACACTTCCGTAATCAACAGGGCGACAGGTACGGGCACTGATAATATAATGGTTGTAAGAGGAGACGGTCCTGCTGAAAAATATACCGGTGGCCATACAAAAACAGGTGAACTTATTGCAAAGGCTGTTCATGCCGGTGTTACTGAAGCGATATATAAGCAGAATGGAATTAAAACTTCCAGGAACATATCTCAAAGATTAGGTGATCGTCGTCTGAAGATAAGTGAAATCGTCGGATACTATTCCCTGAAAACAGACAAAATAGAAATTACTGAGGAACTGGAAAAACTCCTTGCCCTGCCCTTCTATTCATCCTTTATAGAAACAGCATTTACTATAAGCGATGAATATGAAAAGGGACTTATCAGTGACCTGGCTCCTTTTGAAGAAATGTGCATTGTTGCAATCAAAAGAATATCCGGTTCAAACAGCATCTCGTTAAAAAATATTTCGGAGATCGAAGAGATGCCTGCTGTCATGTCAAAGGCATTCGGCTCATTGATTTACGGTATTACTCTAACAAGAAAATAAAGGAAAACAGGAATGTTAATCAAAATCTCTACTAAAGCATATATTTGTTTTTTTACCTTATTGACAGCTCTTGTAATTATTTCATCGGCAGAGGCAGAAAACATTTCAATACTTGAGCTGGACAGCAACAGTTATCAGGTCAATCTGGCAATAGAAAAAGCAGGCCTTTCAAAAAACATCAAAATACGTTTTTTCGCACTTGAAGACCTGACCGCCTCAGATGATGCCATGCAGTTTATATCCGATTCATCTATCGTCTTCGTGCACACCATGATGCCTGAACTACCCGCCTATTTAATTGATAACAATCTGACTTCAGGAAGAAAAGTCTACTCCCTGAGCATGGCTGGAGATCCCAAAGAACTTGGACCTGAGGGGATACTGTTCGACAGGGAGATAATGGAGTACTACCATCACCTGACAGTAAAAAACATGATCAACATGATGCGCCTGGCTGTAAACAGGCATATTGATTCAGGTGTTAAATATGATCCTGTTGAAATCGTTCCCGAAACCTGCATCTATCACCCGGATGCCCCTGAAAAATATGAAGACATTTCCGGTTACCGCGCCTGGTACAAAGGCAGAAAAGGTTTCGACCCTGAAAACCCGTGGGTGGGGATAATGAATTACGGAAGCACACTTAAGGAAGGACAGGTCGAAGCCATGGATGTCCTTATTAAAAAACTTGAGTCAGAAGATTTCAATGTGCTGGCCTGCTTTGGACCGGTACAGGATCTTTTAAGAAAATTCCTGAAACCTGAAAATGGAAAATCACCGGTCAATATGGTGCTTGCCTTCAGCATGAAGTTTGTTTCGGGTATAAATGAAGAGGTCCTTTCGGCATTAAAGGCCCTTAATGTGCCGGTGTTTAATGTCATAAGACCCTACGGTGAAACAATAGAGGAATGGAAAAAGAGCGAGGTAGGCCTCAAACCCATGGAGATCGTATGGGCAGTTGATACGCCTGAAATGTCAGGTTCAATCGAACCGACCATTATAATAGGTAAGAAAAAAATAAGAGATAAAAATACAGGGCAGGACCTCTATATTTACGAGGCAGTAGACGATACTATTGAACTTCTCACATCAAGACTGAAAAAACTGGCAGCCCTGCAGCGCATGGAGAACAAAGACAAAAAAGTGGCCATTATCTATTACAACCACAGCCAGGGCAAACAGAATATAGCAGCAGCCTACCTTAATGTTTTCAGGAGCATAAAACAGATTCTTACCCGCCTGAAACAGGAAGGCTACTCTATTGACTCGGAAGAAAAGATTACCGAGGAATATATCAAAAAAACAATCCTGAACAGCGGAAGGAATATCGGGTCCTGGGCCCCGGGCGAGCTTGATCTTTTAATGGCTTCAGGGGAGGTAGACAGGGTTTCCATTGATGAATATAAAAAATGGTTCAATGAACTTCCCGAAGATTTTAAAAAGCCGGTGCTGGCACAGTGGGGAGAACCCGAAGAGTGCTTTATCATGACGAAAAACAAGGAAATGATATTTCCCATGGTAAGGCTGGGCAATATTGTACTTCTTCCCGAGCCTGCCAGGGGCTGGACAGATGATCCCATGAAGCTTTATCATGACAAAACACTGTATCCCCATCACCAGTACATAGCGGCCTACTTATGGCTGGCGAAAAAATTCAATGCCGATGCAATGATTCACCTAGGAACCCATGCAACCTACGAATGGCTTCCGGGAAAACAGGCAGGGCTTATACCGTCTGATCCGCCAGAGATAATGACCGGAGATATACCCAACATTTATCCGTATATTGTTGATGATATTGGTGAGGGCATAGCAGTAAAAAGAAGAGGCCGCGGAGTAATAATTGATCATTTAACACCTTCCATGAAAGAGGCGGACCTGCATCACGAATATGCTGACCTGCATGAGATTTACCATAAATATGAGACAGCAAAAGCAAATGGAAGTGAAACAGCTCCGGAATATCTAAAGCAGGTTGAAGAGCTTATTAACAAAACAGGAATTGCAAACGATCTTGAGATAACGGAACTGAATGATGATACAATGGAGGAGATCCACCTGTATCTCCATGAAATAGATAAGAATTCCCTCCCCTATGGTCTCCACACATACGGAAAACCCTATGATAAAGAGGCCGCAGATGAAACAATCCGTCTTATCATGGACCAGAACCCGGATGCAGATAAGGACAATGTCAGAAAAAACCTTGAGGGGTCACCTGTCAAGGAGATGGATAGCCTTGTTCGTGCTCTCAAAGGCGAATATGTAGAACCCGGAGAGGGAAATGATCCCCTTAGAAATCTCCCTGCAATACCCACAGGAAGAAATTTCTATGGATTTTCTCCTGCAAAGGTTCCTTCCAGGGCAGCATGGGAAATAGGAAAACGTGCTGCAGTACAGATGATTGAAGAAAAAATGAAAAAGGAAGGGAAATACCCGGAAAAGGTGGGCGTTGTACTCTGGGCTACCGAGACCATACGTAATGAAGGGGTAAATGAAAGCACCATCCTCTACCTCATGGGAATAAGGCCGAAATATGACAAAACCGAAAGGGTCAACGGTATGGAGATTATACCCGGCAAAGAACTAGGCAGGCCAAGAATTGATGTACTTGTCCAACCTTCAGGCCTGTACAGGGATATGTTTCCAAATAAGCTCATTTATCTTGATGAGGCAGTACAACTGGCCATGGTCCAGACAGATATTGAAAACCTCATTGCAAAAAACACCAGGACCATAAGAACCGCCCTCATGAATAAGGGCATGAGCGAGGAGGAAGCTGAATTTAAATCAAAATTCAGGATATTTACTGAAAAACCCGGCTCCTACGGTAATGGTGTGGATGACATGACATCTTCTTCAGGTCTCTGGGACGATGATAAAGCGGTCAGCGATATATATCTTAACAGGGCACAGTTTGCAGTTGGCCAGGGCAAATGGGCAGTACCTCTTAAAGACACCTTTACCGAAAACCTGAGAAAAGTGGATATTGCAGTACATTCCCGGTCAACAAACGTTATCGGCATTATAGATACAGATGACTTTTTCATGTATCTGGGCGGAATGTCACTGGCCGTAAAAAATATAAAAGGCACTGCACCTGACACCATGGTTACCATGCACCGCAGGAAAGATGAAATCATGGTGGAAAATGTATCAAAAACAATCGGCAGGGAAATGCGTACACGATACCTTAATCCCCAGTGGGTCGAAGGCATGAAAAAAGACGACTATGCAGGCGCAAGGCAAATGGCTGACTTTGCCGAAGACCTGTGGGGCTGGCAGGTCACTGTGAAAGATGCAGTGGATGCTGACAAATGGGAACAGGTTTATGAGGTTTATGTGGATGACAAATATGACCTTGAACTTAAAAAGTTCTTTAACAAGGCCAGCCCATGGGCATATCAGTCAATGACTGCAAGGATGCTCGAGGCAGTAAGAAAAGATTACTGGAAGGCAGATGAAAAGGTCACACAGAAACTGGCTGTTGAATATGCTGTAAATGTGGTAGAAAAAGGGGTTGCCTGTTGTGATCATACATGTAATAACCCCATGCTGAACCAGATGGTTGTTAACATAATTTCACTCCCAGGTGTCCTGTCACCGGAAATGGTGGAAAAATTCAAGCTGGCAATAGAAAAGGCAGCCCAAAAAGACCTGGAGGACCAGGTAACCGAAAGGGCAGAACTGCTTAAAGCACTTGCAAAGGGACCTGAAAAAGCAAGTAAGTATTCAAATGAAAATTCCGGCAAACAGAATGAAGAAATAAAAAGCCAGCCGGATAATAAACAGGATTCCGAACAAATTGAAGGATATAAAATGGAAGATGTAGATTCACAGGATGAGTCTACCGAGCTTACATCATCAGGAATGCAGTGGGCAGCTTCAATATTTGTACTTTTTATAATTGCACTGTTTTTCTGGGGATCGAGGAAGAAGAGATAATTATGGAATATCAAAGCCTGATACTGGGCGTATTATTGAGTATCGGTATTTTTGCCATAAAAAGCGGGGCAGGGCTGGCTTATCTTTTTTCAGGTCACAGGAAACTTTATTTCAAAATCACAGGTTTTTTATTATTCAGCCTCATCTACCTTGCAATATTTACGGCAGTCCTGCTTATAATTAAAAAGATCGATCCTGTGACACACCTGGTCAGGATACAGCAATTTATCCAGTCCGGGATGACGATCCATATAATCATGGCCCTTTTTATGATGATATGGGGAGTCATTCTACTCAGGCATAAACAATCGGATCACAAAAAAAGCAGAGGCTGGATGCTGCTCGCCCTCCCTTGCCCGGTATGCATAACCGTAATCTTTGTTTCCAGTGCTTTTTTGATCACCATTTACCCGGACACGCCTTTTATTGTAATATCCGGACTTTATGCATCTTTTATGTTGATTAACATTATAACAATTCTTTTAATCTCCATTTACAGGAGATCCCGGGATATTCAGCCCGAATCATTACTGGGTGGAATTATGCTGCTTATTGCGGTCTACTTTTTCCTCTCTGTAACGGTTATGCCTAATTTTTCAGATCTGGATAAAGTTTACCGGCTTGCAATGTACAAGAGTCAAAAACAATCTCAGGAACTGGCTTATTTTATTCCAGGTATTTTTATTACTATTCTTGCATTTATCATCGGTTTTTTTTACAAGTTTAAAAAAATAACAAGGAGTTTATTATGATGGATATAGGGGCTATGCTTAAGGCATTCATATACCTGATATCTTCGTCACTTTTATATCCGGTTCTGTTTCTTCTGGTCTTGCTTACATTTTTAATAATTGTCTATGCCGGATCATTTTTTGCCGAATGGCTGGAAATAATGAGGCTTGACAAATATCAGCCCCAGGACCTGCCTGATATATTAAAAAACAATAAATCGTCAGCCATGCTTTCCCACAGGGTACATGAATATATCCGTTTGCTTAAAGAGATTAATCTCAAGGACAGTCAGGCAGAGATTGCAGTTGAGAACCTTTTACAGGAAACAACTACAGCATTATGGAAATCAACAGACAAACTAAGGATACTGGTAAGGATTGCGCCTGCTCTCGGACTTATCGGGACACTTATACCCATGGGTACAGGACTTGCTGCACTGGGCCAGGGTGACATGACCAAGCTTACAACAGATCTTGTCATCGCATTTACTACAACAGTTGTAGGTCTTGCTATTGGAACGGCCGCTTTCTTTTTTTATACGGTAAAGCGCCGATGGATAGAACTTGATGTTAAAAATATGGAGCTTGCAACCGAAATTATTGTTTCCGACGCGGAAAAGGTTAAGGAATGAAATACCTTCAAAAAAGACGTACAATGAGAAAGGGAAAAAGCGTCAGAGCCCAGGCCTTCAGTGATGATGACCCAATGACCGGTGTTGCAAACCTGTTTGACATAGGCCTGGTATTTATCGTCGGACTGCTTATGACCCTTTTCAGTGCCTATCATCTCCAGGACCTGTTTGATAAGACATCAGAGATGACAATCATGAAACGGTCAAAAAACGGCGAGATGGAGATCATCACGAAAAAAGGCAAAAAAGTCAAATCCATGAAGATTTCTAAATCAAAGGCATCAGGAAAAGGTGAACGTCTTGGGATAGCCTATCGGCTTGAAGACGGATCAATGGTTTATGTACCTGAAGGAGAATAAAAGGGAGTTAATATGGATCTGGTTACAGGTGAACAAATAGAACAAATGAGTATGGAAACCATTGACAGGGAGGCCGGGGACCACGGCTTTAAACCTTATGAATGGGCAGTTGTCCGGCGTATGGTTCATGCTTCGGCAGATTTTGCCATACTGCCCCTTGTTAAATTTAACAAAGAGCCAATATCAAAAGGGATTGAAGCACTTAAAAACGGGGCTCCCATTATTACTGACAGCTCAATGCTTAAAAGCGGTATCTCAAAAGCACGTTTGAGTACTATAAATAATATATACAGAGATGGTAACATTTTCTGCAACATTGCAGACAAAGAGGTAGGCCGGCTGGCAAAGGAACACAACCTGTCCCGCTCCATATTTAACTTCCGGTCCCTGAAAGACAAGGTAGACGGAGGCATCATCTGTATAGGAAATGCCCCAACCGCCCTCTGGGAGGTAATAAGGCTTATAAATGAAGAAGGAATAAAACCGGCTCTGGTCTTTGCCATGCCGGTTGGATTTATAAATGTTGTTGAAACAAAGAATATGATAAAGGAAATGGATATACCTTATATATTAATGGATGGCAGAAGAGGCGGAACTACCTTTGCAGTGGCAGCCATTAATGCTATTGCCATTCTGGCAATGAAAGAGAGTAAAATATGAGAGCAATTATTTTATTGGGTCATGGAAGCCGTGTTCCCGGCGCAGGTAAAGATATGGAAAGAGCTGTGAAGCTGTTAAAGGAAAAATATAACCTCGAAATGGTTATTAGCTGTAATATGTCAAGACTCGGTCCGCATTTTCCGGAAACACTTGAGCAGTGTGTATCAAAAGGAGCAAGAGAAATAATAGTAATACCCTATTTCCTGAATATGGGGCTCCACATCAGGCTTGATATCCCTGAAATGATGCAGGAAGAGGCAAAAAGATATCAGGAAATAAAACTTATCTACGGAAAACAGCTTGGCTTTGATGATGTTTTTGTGGATATACTGCATAAACGAATTGAAGAGTCTGAAAATCTTCCGGATGTAAGGGATTTAAAACTGGACCCGCGTGATTCCTTTCCTGTTCCGGAAGGACAGGGAGAATTTGTTGAGATGGACCCGGAAGAGGCAAAACATTATTCTGAACACCACGGGCATTCACACTCACACAGTCATGGGCATTGATAGAAAGAAAAAACTTAAAGAAGGGGTAACAACAGGATCATGCGCGGCAGCGGCAGCGGCAGCGGCAATGGAGACATACCTCGGTTCACCCCCTGAAACAGTCTCCATTGATTTACCGGACAGCAGTGTAAAAATATCCATTGCCATACATGCGACCGGGAAAAAAGTGTCAAATGGTGAGAATGATATCTCAAGCGCCGTTGTAAAAAAAAATGCCGGAGATGACCCGGACATAACCCATGGCGCAATGATAGGTGTTCAGCTGTATGTGACGCCGCATTATAATAATCATGTTATTATACGGGGAGGCGAAGGCGTAGGAACAGTAACAAGACCTGGGCTTCCGGTAAAGGAAGGAGAACCTGCTATAAATCCGGTGCCGCGTCAAATGATTGAGCATGAGATCCTGCGTCGAATTCCCGAAGGGAAAAATCTGCAGGTTATAGCTACGGTTTTTATAGAGGGAGGAGAAAACCTGGCAAAAAAGACACTTAACCCAAGGCTGGGAATCGTGGGCGGTCTATCGGTCCTGGGCACAACAGGTATTGTTAAACCCTATTCAGCTAAAAGCTACGAAGAAACAATAGATATCTGTTTAAAAGCCGCAAGACACGAAAATCAGGAAACCTGTGTCCTTTCAACCGGTAGAAAAAGTGAAAAACTGACTCAAAAGCTGTATCCTGAACTTGATGAAAAATGCTTTGTCCAGACCGCGGATTTTTTTTCCTATGCCTTGAATAAAGCTGTTGAAACAGGATTTAAAAAAATAATTCTTTCATGTTTTTTCGGAAAACTGTGCAAATGGGCAATGAACATGAAATATACTCATGCACGATCAGGATTGATAGATTTTGATTTTCTTTCTCAGGTTACTATTGATAACGGTTGTTCCATGGAGTTCAGTGGATTTGTAAAAACAGCCAATAATGCCAGACAGATTTTTGAGTCCGGCTTTAAAGATAAGGAAATATTTATTGAATTAATGGGCAATATGGCTGTAAAAAATGCCGGTAACATGAGTGATAATACTGCTGATATAACTATATGTCTTTTTGATTATGATGAGAGGCTCTACAGGAAATGGAAGTTGAAAAATAATTGATATGAATAAAAATAAAATAAAAATAATAGGCCTTGATGCCAGCACCCGGGAAATATCTGCCGAAAAAAGGTCGCTTATATACTCTTCCGATGTACTCGCAGGGGGGAAAAGGCACCTTGATCTGTTTGTGGATTTCAAAAGCACTAAAATCCCCATAACACATGATATCCCCGGTTTAATCAATGACATTAAGCAGCACCTGGAAAAGGGTTTAACCATATCAGTACTTGCAAGCGGGGACCCTCTCCTTTTCGGGATAGGCAACAGGTTAATAAAAGAATTCGGCATTGACTCAATAGAAATCTATCCCGGCATATCAGCGGTCCAGACTGCCCTTTCCAAACTTGGTTTAAAGACTGACAACACACTGGTTATTAACAGGCATGCATCCCGAAAAGAATCCCTTGAAAAAATCTGTTACCATAATGTGTCAGTAATATTTACTTCGGGGAGTCATACCCCGGCAGATGTTATTAATGAACTGACAGACAGGTATCCATGGTCTTGCGGCTGGCGCGGCCATATCTGTGAGTGTATTGGAATGGGAGATGAAAAGATCAGTAGCGGAAATCTGA
>JASFHE010000237.1:0-9135 GCA_050123415.1 Desulfobacteraceae bacterium
ATATTAAAAGGGTCCGGCAATTACGAATTCAAATTCAAAATGAGCTGAGGGCCTCTGATTCCTCTGCCGACTCATATTTTTTCAAAGAACAAGAACATCACCGATTAGGTGCAAAAACCTAACCGGACATTACTGATAAGGGCTGCACATATTTTTGTAAGCAATGTGAATCTATTGAGTTCGAAGGTATTATTGACAATGTCAGGAAGAGAATACTTCATCGTCTTGCTGATCCTTCAAAGATCATCCTTGGTAAGGAAATCCGAATCAAGACAGATTGTCCATCCTCAAGGTTTCCCGCCGACATCCAAAGGCCCAGGGTTGAGGTCTTGCCCCTTTGTCTCCAGCAAACCGATCCTGAGAAGACCAGCATCTTCAATCAGATTTTCGATCTTCAGGATCAGCTCCAAAATGCAGGTCTCGATCTCATAGTCAAAAGGGGTATCATTACCCGCATTGACATCAAAGACAGTACAGCTTCAGACTCTTTCTTCTTCAGATGTCCAAAACTCCCAGCCGATTTAGACGCCAGAATCGGTGTTCGTCGTAACCCGCAAAATCCTAACAAAATAGAGAAAATTTTCGGTTTCAATGCCATACAATAGAGCTGGAGTTGGGACTGAAGCTTCCCGTGGCCTGCAGTACTATCCCTGGCAATGCGGAAGAGGGTAAATACTTTGTCATCAATAAAGATCAAATTCAGACTCACCATCAAAAGGTTTCAAAAATCGATCTCGCTGATGCCAAATATGATGAACACAACAACTATAATTTTTCTCGTGAACACGGCGCCATTCCTCTTATTGACTACAACCCAAGAAATGAAAACCTGACTCAACGGGCATTAAAAGAAAGAGGTTTCGATCGCAATGGCTGGCCATACGCTCCATGTGGCTTGCTTACACGCCCGAACGGATTTGACTTTAATTCTAAAAGAGCAAATTTCAGTTGCCGACGACAGTGTCTGAATTCAAAAGATCCAACAATCATACTCTATGCCAAGGACTGCCCTCACTGGATCAATTATCATGGTTTCACAAAGCATATGTCCACCCTAGAATTCCCAAGGTTGATCACCGAAGTTATCAGAGGTACTGATCGGAATCATAAGCTTAAAGCCCTTCGTTCAGCCTCCGAGAGAACCAATTCAACAGCAAAGGAGGAATTCGTAATATTAACCAAACCAAAATTTCGGGGCCTTAAATATGCTTCTGTCCTATCACAACTCGCTGTTATTGTTATTTTACTGAAGAGAATTTCTCGTTTCATTGTTAAGGTCACACTTGCATTGAGGAAAAAAAAGGCAGAGCATAACGGACCTCCTCGTTACCATTTTATTCCAGGCCCAAAGGTCCCGACTTTTATACTTAACCTCATCCAACGTGAATAGCTGCCAATGATTTTTCGCTGCCACACAACCCTCATATATCCTTGATCACTGGGGAGAGATAACTATTTTCTGTTTTGTCAGCGAACCCGGTTTAGTCCTTAAAAATAGTTCGTAATACATCCCTGAATCTTAATTTTTAATCAAAAGCATCACATCCGACGCCTCGGCATCGTGAGAATGTTAAAATTCTGGGACCTCTTCAATTACCTCAACATTAAGAAAAGATCATACAATCTTTTATTATCAGTGATCTGTCAATTTTATTTTTGAAACTGAGTTAATATTAAAAAGTTAAGAAGATGAGTAAATACAAGAAGATCGTAAATTAAGAAATTGTGAAGTAAAAAAAAAGTTAAAAATAGAATTTAACGGAATTCTTTTCCATCTAAAGATTGAACCGCCAAGAGGCCAAGGCCGCTAGGTTTTTTGCTTTTCTTTTTTAAAAACCTAAATCATGATTTTGTTTTCTTCGCATACTTTGCTTGTCCCGACATAGCTTTAAAACGACGGCCGACGACTTTGTTTACCCTGTGGAACCTGTTTTGCCTTTGTTTCACCAAGGCGATTTGGCCTTAAAGGTATGTCTTTTCTAGCTTACGGCATCTCTTTCCGCATGAAGTTCTCGAATTAATCCCCGCTTTTTTATTACAGTTTATTTTCTGCATCCAATAATCACATTTATAACTCTATCTAAATCTTCCTCATTCATTGCAGTACCAGAAGGCAAACAGAGTCCTCTGTTATATAAATCCTCGGCTACTTCTCCGCCAACAACTCTTACCCCATATCTTCTCTTTCCTCTTTCCTCTTTCCTCTTTTCGTTCTTCTTTTGGACTTGAAACACAGGCTGAAGATGCATAGGCTTCCAGACTGGCCTTGATTCAATATTTTCCTTTTCAAGAGCTAACCGAACAGCTTCACTATCAGCGCCAAATTCTTCCGGAGATATCAAAATAACGGTTAACCACCTATTCGATCTACTGTAAGATGGCTCAGGCATAAACTCAATCCCGGGAATATCCTTTAAAGCATTTTTATAATAGTCAAATATCCATCGTTTTTTTTCGACTCTCTCATCCAGAACTCTTAGCTGACCCCTGCCTATTGCTGCAAGAATATTACTCATTCGGTAGTTGTACCCTATTTCTTCATGCTCATAATGCACAAAATTTTCCCTAGCCTGCTGCGACAATTTCCTTGCATGATCAATTAATTCCTCATCGTCCGAAGTAAGCATTCCGCCACCGGATGTGGTAATTATTTTGTTTCCATTGAATGAATAAATTACTGCATTAGCTCCAACACCGGCATTCAACCAGACTTCCGATTCTCCTGACTTCTGATCTCTGACTTCTGACTTCTTGAATTTAGCTCCTAACGCTTCAGCAGCATCAACAATCACAGGGATATTGTATTTGTTACATACAGAATATATTTTTTCATAATGAGAGCATTGGCCATATAAATCTGTTGGGATTACCGCTTTGGGTAATCTTCCTTTTTTTGCACAACGGTCTAGTTCAGATATGAGGAGATCGGTATCCATGTTCCAGGATTCTCGATCACAGTCTAAAAATACTGGCTTTGCCCCTTGAAAAATAATTGGAGAAACGCTACCAATAAATGTTAGCGTTGATGCAAATATTTCGTTACCCAGCCCAATATTCAGATGCCGCAATGTAAGGTGCATTGCAGCGGTTCCACTGGAAACTGCCAGACAATATTTAATCCCTAAATACTCAGCAAATTCTTTTTCAAAAGCATCGACCATGGGCCCAAGAGGAGCGATATAATTACTTTTAAAAGCCTCACAGACAAATTGTTGTTCATCTCCACTCATGTGTGGAGGCGATAGGAAAAGCCTTTTATCTTTCATCGAAATATATCCTTAATAAAGCAATATTCAGATACAGTCTTTTGTTTGGATCGAGGTATGTAAAATTATTTAAAGAGTCAGTATTTTAGTATTTTCTAGAAATCCATCATAAGTAGCTAGTAAATTTAAATATACAGCCCACCTGTAATTCTTAAATTAGAGCCGGTTACCATTGATGAATAATCTGATAGTAAATAAATGACCCCAGGAATATGATCCTCTACACTGCACATTCTCCCCATTGGCACTTCATGAGCTGCTATCTCAAGCAATTTATTCTTTGATATGCCTTGTGATTTTCTCAATTCCAATTCACCATCTGTTGGAGTCCACCCCATTGTGACATAATTACATCTAATCTTATCACATGCATAGTTGTGTGCAATATGTTCACTTAAAGTATAGAGTGCACCCTTTGATACTGCATATGCAGCACGATCCTTTTCCCCTGACCAGGAATGGGGAGATCCGAAAAGAACGATTGTTCCACCACCATTTTTTTGCATGGAAAGAACAGCTTGCTTTGTACAAAAAAAAGCGGCCTTGATATTGATGTTAAATACATCATCAAAAATATATTCTTCACAGTCTGTAAGTGAAGCGACAGGGGTAACACCTGCATAATTGACAAATCCATCAACCCTTCCGAAGCTATGTATTGCAACATCAAAAAGCCTTTTGCATTGTTTGATATCGTGAAGGTCAGTATTAACAAATTTTCCGGTCATTCCTGAATTTATTATATCTTTTAAGACTACATCTGCTTCGATTTGATCCCTACCACTAAAAACTACATTAGCCCCCTGCTTGGCACATTCTATTGCAATACTTTTTCCAACACCTTTGGTGCCTCCTGATATCACAATTACTTTCTTATCTAAATATTTTTGCATGCTTTTCCCTTAAAAGCTTTTTTTATTCATTGAAGTATCTTATTAACGCGCTAAATAGCCGCCATCAACAGGTATAACAACTCCAGTAACAAAATCACTAGCTTCTGAGGCTAAAAAAACAGCAATGCCTTTCATATCTTCACCTGTTCCCCATCTTTTCTTTGGTGTTCTAAAAAGTACCTCACCACTCCTGACTGGATCTCCAATAAGGGCTGTATTCATTTGCGTATCCATATATCCAGGAGCAATAGCGTTTACATTTATTCCTTTCGCTGCCCAATCATTAGATAGCGCTTTCGTTAGTTGAGCTACACCACCTTTCGAAGCAGCATAGGCTGGAATAGTAATCCCACCGAAAAAGCTAATTATAGATGCAATGTTGATTATCTTTCCGCCGCCCTGTGGAATCATCGTATTGGCTGCCAATTGACAGTAAAAAAATATTGCTGACAGATTTACTGCCAGCACCTCATCCCAATCTTTCTCTGGAAACTCTTCACTTTTATACCTTCGCTGTATTCCGGCGGTGTTTAATAAAATATCAAGATGACCATCTAGTAATTTTAACGATTCTTCATATGATTTTTTTATCTGCTTTCTGTCAGAGATATCGGCTTTAATTGGATGGACTACAAATCCTCTCTTTTTTAGTGTATCAGCAACCTCATAAATATTATCACTCATATCAATAACTACTGCTTCAACACCTGCTTCCACCAATCCTTCAAGCATCGATGCCCCCAAATCACCTGCACCGCCAACTACTAAAGCCTTTTTCCCTGTTAAATTAAATTTTTCCAACATTATCTAGTGTCATGTCAACAGTCAAAAGTCGGATAAAGTCGTTTTAGTTTAATGCGAGCATTATCCGTAGTGAACTGCCAATTTACCTTTGCTTTTTTGTTATTCCTGGCTTTTTGCCAAGCATCTACTTCTTTTCAGACATTGCCCTGAAAGTACATTTAGTTCTATTTCCGCCATGTTCAACCAACTCCCATGTTTAGGAGTATATACAAATTCAAATTTATCCCATATGGCTTTTGCTTTTTCAGGAGAAAAGGTTTCGTATAGGGAGCTTGGAGTATGGGTATTCAGGTTGTCCATTACCAATGTTATTCTTTCTGCATCCTTATATTGCTCAGCTATCTTTTCTACAAAATGAGCCCAATCCTGTTTCTTTTTGCTTTCTGTGACTGCCACCATACGCTTTCCTGCAAGAGGTTCACAAGACAGGAAAATATTGCATGTTCCATTGCGTTTATATTCATAGTCATGCTTCATAGGTTGTCCTGGTGATGCAGGAATTGGAATCCTTGTCTCCCCAATAAGCTGTTTCGGTGATTCATCCATGCATACAACCGGAAACCTTGGATTATAAGGACGTTTGTAAACATCCAAAACCATTTCCATGTTTGCTACAAAAGCGCCATTCCCATTAGGGGGTATCACCCAACCTTTTCGTTGCCATGGTTTAATTTCGTTTTTTTTAATATCCGTCTCACTGCTTCGTGAGAAATACCATCAATGTAATTGAGCTCAACAACCTTATCAGCCAACATCCTTAATGACCATCGCGCAAAACCTTCTGGAGGATCACTACAACTCAAAGCAATTAAATGGGCTTCAAAATCTCCATCAGCTTTTTTCTTATATACGCGACTTCCTTTCGTACCATTGAGTGCTATTTCAAACCCTTCTTCGACAAAGCGTTTCTTTACTCTGTCTATTTTTTTCATGCTTATCTTTAACACTCGGGATATTTCTTCATTTATAGATCGCGTTGTCTGAAATTCTCCCTCATCGCATGCCAGCAAAATTAGCGTATTAAGTATTTTTTGAGATCTGTGTTTGCCCTTTGATGATATTTTTTTTAGCTCTGTCCGCTCCTCTTTGGTTAGGGTCACAATATATTTTTTCATATTCACCTCTTTTAAAGGTTAAACATGAAAAAAATCATATCATATATTATACGACATTACAAGGTTGACGTGACACTAGTGTCCCTTATCCCATAAACATTCCACCATTAACATCAAGAACTGCCCCAGTCGTAAACGCTGACTCCTCACTGGCAAAATAACATGCAGCAGTAGCTACTTCTTTGGCTTTTCCTAGTCTGCCAATTGGTATACGATCAATTAGTCTCTTCACTGTTTCTTCGCCTCGAACACTAGTCATCTCCGAATCAATCGTCCCCGGAGCTATACAATTCACAGTTATACCTTTATTTGCCAATTTCCTCGCGATGCCATAAGATATTGCTATAATACCGCCTTTTGAAGCAGTATATGCCATACCATTTTCAAAACCTCCCATCCTTCCGGCATTTGAAGATATGTTTATGATTCTCGGTGCGTAACTTTTTTCTAAATACTTGAGAGAATGCTGTATCAGTAAAAACGTCCCCTTTAAATTTACTGCCATTACTTTATCCCAATACTCAACAGGCATTTCCTGTATTTGATATAAGTCAAGAATTCCTGCACAATTAACAACAACATCAATACTCCCAAAATATGTATGAACATTATTTAACGCACTCTTAACAGAAGAGGCCATTGCTACATCACATTGCAGTCCGATACAATTTTGGCCTGCATCTTTAAGTACTCTAGCTGCTTTCTCTGCATTTTCTTTATGCAGGCTTAATATCCCAACATTCATACCGTTTTCGGCGAATTCTCTAGAAATAGCAAAACCGATATTCTGCGATCCTCCCGTCACAACCGCTGTTCTACCAGACAACGTTAACATCTTGATGCCTCCATTTTCCCTTATCTAATTCCAGGCCAACTCAGGATTAAATAATGTTAAAACCATATTAACATTTGATTCATCCCTTATATCCAATCTCTGCTCTATTTTTTTAATCTTATCTATATATTGGTCCTTAGAATCGCAAACCACATAAATTCTGGCCAGGACTTGTCTTTCAGTCCCCACCATCGATTTCGTCACAAAATCACCCTCCTGAAACCTCTTCATCACAAAAATAACATCCGGGTCATTTTCTAATTCTATTAGACCTGAGATTTTTCCTATTCTTCCTTCCTTTAACAGTACCCATAAACTCCCGGCATATTTTCCTTTCAGCAAATAATCATTTCTGACCGACAAATCATCAATCCCCATTGATCCTGTTAAAGCATAATTGATCAACATTTTTCTATGATCAAATCCGTTAACTGCATTTATTATTAGATGTGGAGCTTCACCCTGAAGTCTGAAGCCAGGATCATATGCATAAAATCTCCCGTCTTCAACGAAGAATTGCACATTAAGTACACCATTCTTAATGCCTATTCCTTTAAAAAGCCTGCACATATTGGGATGGATATTTCTAAAGTATTCATCAACATGTTTTGAGGGGTATGTTGCAGCAATACATACAGGACTTGTCTTACCTTGCTCCTTAGTGGTAATACGATCAGCAATTGCAGATAAATATGCTTCTCCATCCTTAAAGGTATAATACGCGAGCATATCATCACATGTCATATACCGTTCAACCATAAAGATTTTTTTTAAAGAATTTTTCAGTGCTAATTTTATCCCATTTTTTAATTCATTTTCATTAGAGCAAATCGACATACCGACTCCCCCGCCATTGTCGATTGGCTTTACCATAACGGGGTATTTAATTTTTTCCAAATCCTCCTGGTTCAAATTCGAATCAAGATTGTAAATCGGTATTCCTTTTACCCCATATTCGGAACAGATCTCTCTAAAGCAATCTTTCCTCGTAAGTGATCTTATAATGCTCTCAGATGCATAACATGGGAATCCAAGTCTTTCACAAATCTTTTGGTATGACTCTACTAAAATATCCGCTACACCGACCAATATACCATCAACGTTTTCCTTTCGCGCCACATCTACCAGGCCAGGAACATCCATCCCATCAACATTATAACTTTTAGACGATTTTTTTTTTGCGGGTGATTCTGGATTGGGGTCAACAACTATTGTATATATTCCCATGGAGTTTGCGGTTTCAACAAGAACACCTGTCTCAGCGTTTCCGCCAAGAATCATCAATTTTTTTCCTCTAAAATACATTTGGCCATCTCTTTCTATTATAATTATTCTGAACTACAGGATTATTGATTCACCCATACGCATGATATAGTAATTTTGATTAGGGATCTGTTCTTGTAAAATACTAACGAATAATCCAGGGTCTCCATGATGTTCTCCAAAGTTCCAATAGTGGCAAGGTATGATAAGTTCAGGTTTTATTTTTTCACATAATTTTACAGCTTCTCCCTCATTTAAATTCCCGAATGCCCCGTTTATTGGGGCTATCATAAGATCAAATGGGCCATGATTAGATATCTCAGATATTCTATCAAGACGAAGAGAAGTATCCCCAGCAAAATAGATTTTTTTACCATCGATTTCGATTACAAGTCCAACCGCATCAGGCACCGAATCTCCATGGTCACAAAATACGGCATCAATTATGACATCCCCAGCATTATATCTTCCATCTTTTTTAATATATGTTACCTGTTCCTCTGATAATCCTAATTTTATCACTTCTTTTTGACAGTCAATGGAGGCGAATAAATGAGTGTGATTATTAGATAACATTACTGGGATACTATCTATGTCAAAATGATCATAATGGTGATGAGTTGCAATCACATAATCAAACACCAATTCATCTGCATCAAGAAGATAGGGCATCAATCTCTTCAACCCGTCACTGTTTTCGACACAGTCAGATAAATATAGGTCTACCGCAATCGTTTTGCCATTTTTAGTTTTAAAAACAAATCCGGCTTGCCCCAAGAAAAACATATAGGTTTTTCCTTCCTCAGCATTGCAAATAGTCTCAGCAAGTCTATCCAAATCTTTCCTCACTTTCTGTAGCACTGTTAGGTAAATCTATCCCATACTCGTTTAATAAAATATTTAATAAAGACATGTCATATTCTACTATTGACATTCTTTCTTCAGGGATACCAACCATG
>JASFHE010000238.1:0-9122 GCA_050123415.1 Desulfobacteraceae bacterium
ATGTGATGTGATGGTTTGATAGTACTATTATATACTATGATATTATGAATAATATGACAGTAAGTAATTGATACGCAAGCGATATAAATTAAAATAGATTCATTACTTCATCGTATTTGACTACTTAATTTTGCTGCACAAACTTAACAGGTTCCTGACTCTCACATACTTACGTATCTGATTTTCATGATTCTTAGTAGACCCCGGCACAAGTGCGCGAGTGGATGAAATTTTTGAAATTGGGAAAATGGCCTGACTATCTTTTTTTTCGTTATCTGATTTTTTTTTCTTACGGTGCGCCCTGACAGTCGGCGCTCGCCTGAACGGCTTGGTCAATGTGGTGTCGTAGTCCTCACGTCCCGGGGCCGGTGGCGTTCCCAGTGTACCTGACTTTTTTTTGATGCTGACAACAGGTCAAACATAATCCGCCATTCTAATACAAAAGATTCCGCTCCCCCTCCGCTCGCCTACCGGGTAAGGGCTCTACGCTTCGCTTCGTTAGCCCTAACCCGCTAGGCTTCGTTGCGGGCTTAAGCGCTCCACTTTTGTCTTAGAATAGGACTATGTTAACCTGTCGCGCTCTTTTGGAGCCTTTTCCACCTCCGGTTGCAGCCGGATACGCCCCTTCGGGGCGTTGGTGATGCCCCTCCGGGGCTTTGATGTAGCCCCTCCGGGGCTTTGACTTCGCCCCTTCGGGGCTTTGATGACGCCCCTCCGGGGCTGATGCTGATGTTTTTTTGATTCGTAGCTTTCGTTTTAAAGCCTTTTAGTGTGTTATTTCAAGAATTTTAACCAAAATCTCGGCTTTTTGTCTTGAATTGACGTATAAGTGTTAAAAAAGTATCGTTGACCTTAAAAAAGTGTCTTTTTTGTGGTGTAGTGTGGACACTTTTTTGTAATTATGTACTGTTAACCAAAAAATCATTTCTATGAAAGTCTTAAGGTCAATTTTACAGTGTTTACACACCATTTTGAAGGTTTTACTCCCGAAATCTAGGTGGGGGAATATCGTTTGGGGGATTCTGGGGGTATTGTTATCTCAATGGGATTCCTTCGATTCTATTATCAAGGCTATAATAGCTGTGTTATCCGGCTCTTAGTAGCATTTATTAAGGCCGAATTTTTGTTTTTTTAGGTTCTTATTTCTAACCAAAATTTTTTTATTATGAAAATCGAATGGGGTGCAATGGTTACAGATGGTCGGGGTAAATTAGGCGGCCACGTAGCTAGTAAAAACAGAGCCGGGGCATACTTTCGCACCAAAGTAACACCCGTGAATCCAAGTACAGTCGCTCAATTGGGCGCACGTTCACGGTTTTCGGCTCTATCTTCAGGCTGGCGGGGCTTGACAGCTGCGCAACGTCAAACGTGGCTCTCTGCTGTCGGCGATTATGCCAAAACCGATATTTTTGGCAACCTGAAAAATCCGTCTGGCTCAAATCTTTACCAACGGTTGAATAACAATCTTATCACGATCGGGGAATCCGCTCTTACTTCATGCCCGGCTATCGGTGCCGTGGCCACAATGAGTTCATTCTCCTTTGCAGTATCTACGGGGGGCGGTACTATCGAATTGACTTTTGCGCCGGCTATTCCGGCTACCATTAAATTTAAGGTGTTCGCCACGCCAGGTATGTCTCCAGGTATCAATTTTGTTAAATCGGAATATCGGTTAGTCGATGTATTGACTACTGCTGATTTGACCGGTCTCGACATTGCTACGGAGTGGAGTGCAGTCTTTGGAGCCGTTCCGCCTGCAGGTCAAAAAATGTTTATTAAGCTGGTGCCGGTTCTGATAGCCTCTGGTCTCGAAGGCAACGCCATATCGGCAAGTGCTATCGTAGCAGCTTAGTTTTTACAGCTTACAACCTGTTTTTCCGGGGAGGCGATGCCTCCCTTTTTTTGGCACAATCAAAAAATATGAAATGGCACGTATTCAATTCTCAGGTTTAGTTTCTTCTATACAGGGATCAGTTGGTGGTGGTACTTTACAAAAAAACCGGTTTGGCTTTACGATCCGTAAAAAGCCAATACCTGTCAATCGCCGGTCTGCTAATCAAACAACTGTCCGGACTGTTGTCAGTTATCTGCAAGGACAATGGCAGTCACTTACTTACGATCAGCGTTCTGCGTGGAATGAGTTCCTTAATTATTCTCCGACTTATTCAAAAAACTTCCGTAACAGACTGATTTCCGGTCATAGTCTTTTTCTTAAGTATAATAGTGTTCGGATGTTTATCGGAGAATCGCCTTTAACAACCTTTGATTATAGTATTACGCCTAATCTTCTGGCAAATCCTACTTTTTTTCGGGATTCTACAACAGTCCCGGGTGTGGATTCGCTCCTGGTCTATTTAGGTGCGGAAATTGATACCGGTGAATCTAACTTTCTCGCCCGGGCTTCTGAATCTTTCACTAGCAATAAAAGTAAAGCTAGTACAAAAGCGCGTGTGTGTCAGAGTGTCCAGATCGATAGTGAGGTCTTTAGCCTTACCGCAAGCTATCTGGAAAACTTCCCTGAGTTGCCCGCAATTGGGTCGCAAATTTGGGCTGAGATTACTCTCATAAATATGCAATGTCCTACTATCTATAATAAGGTTGCCGGGGCTTTCGAAATTTTTGACGGATATTAAAAAACTATAAAAATGGCACGGACACAGTACGGAGCAATAATAACGGAGCTTAACGGCTCTATTGGGGGATTTACTTTCCAGCAAAATGCTTCCGGGAAAATTTCACGAACTCGAGTATCTCGCGTTTCTGCGAACACTCCAAAGCAAGCTTATCCTAAACGATCTTTCGTTTATGTTGTAAGCCTGTGGAATGGTCTTACTCCTTATCAGAAAGGGTTATGGAATACCTTCGCGGCTGCGAATCCTTTTACTGATTATTGGGGACGAACTAAAACTTTAACGGGGTATAACTGGTTTATGGCTTTGAACATAAATTTGTGGATTATAGAAACCACTGAGGTTACCACGCCGCCCTCATTGCCCTCTCCCGTTGTGGTTCCTGATTTTTATTTAGATGTCTCGGACGCGGCCTTGCTGATCGATTTTGATAGTGAGTATGATCATTCGGGATATGAATTATTCATCTTTGCTTCTGCTCCTTTGACATCTGCCAGTGAGCGAAATCGTAAAGCATTGCGACTTATTAATGTTTATTCTTACAATCCGGTGACGGTTATCGATATAACAACAGCGTGGAGTAATTACTATCCATTCAGTTGGCCACCATCTTCGTACGATAAATCTTTTTCTATCTTAGTTGCAGTTGCGGCCGTTCATTCGACTACTGGATTGGCTTCAATTTTTACAACGAAAATCAGTCAGTTCTATCTTTCTTGATTGATTTTTGCTTTTTGTCGTTGGTGTCCCTTTTTCGTATCGTTCGTTATCGGTTTTTTCACGGACACTGATTAAATTTGCTTTTCATTATTCTTTATCTATATATTTGCCCTTACCGGGTGAAAGGCTAAACGCTCTGCAGAGGTGCAACGTGAATCAATAGCCCGGTCTGGTTAGGCTGATTAAAGTCACTAAAACCCCCTGTAAACCGGCTGCGCCTCTTTGCAGGGGCTTTTTAATCTTAAACAACAAACAGCCTTTCCAGCGAATTGAAAAAAACCTAATAAGTCTAACCTTAAAAAGTAACTACAATGATGAAAAATTATGTGACCCCCGGCAAAGTGCCTTTTACGTCGAACGATTTTTTTATTATCCGTCAGTCAATTCAAAATCTCACAGAACATCGTGATATGTTTTTTATGCGATTTCGACAAACTAAGAGTTTTTTACTTAATGAGTATAATGATGTTATTGCCGATTCTTGTGTGTTGTTTCCTGACCAACTTCCTTTTTATTACGATGTATCTATCCACTCCCTTTTATCTATTATCCGCCGGCTTAAAATGCTGAATAATTTTTGCGTTGCTGGAAGTGACAAAAGTTGTCTTCAGATGTCTTCTATTCTTTCCGATGCTATTATGGCTTTTGATACTGTTCTAAGACGAACTTATGATGAATAATGAGCCGGACACTATTGGTTTATCTTCTGCTAGCAGATTTCATCTTTTTGAAAGTTCCGCTAAGAAGGTGTCTTGTGCTAATGTGAGCCTTGAGCTTTTTTCAGGTCAAGCCACTTTTTCCCGGTTGATGAAAGCCCGGGGGTTTAAATCGTATACGCTCGATTTTGACAAAAGGCATAAGGCTGACTTTTGCGAGGACATTCTTTTGTGGAATTGTCCTTTTGTCCCCGGGACTGTTAGTGTAATTTGGGCAAGTCCTGACTGTCGTCTCCTTTCCCGGGATGGTGATTCATCGAACTGGGAAAAGATCACTATCGGGTACCGGCGTTATGAATATGTCCCAAAAACCAACGCGGCGTGTCGATCTGTGGCGCAAGTCGCCAAGACAGTCGATATCATTCGCCGTCTTGACCCGCAAGTATGGTTCATTGAAAACCCGGTTGGCCGAATTCATCATCTGGAATGTCTTAAGGGATTGGGGCATTATCGTTATGGTGTCAATTACAAAGATTGGGGGTTTAGTTACAGCAAAGAAACTTACATCTTTACGAATCAGCTATTGCCATTACCTACAAAAAAGGTGATACGCCCCGGGGCAAGTGTAAAGGATGTACGCAACCGGGTCAAGCGGGCAAGTATTCCGCCGGCTCTGTTGTCTTTTTTAATCGATCATTCTATTTCTAACTTAAAACAATAAGTCAATGAGAATTTTAGGTTCATCCGTTCATTTAGCCGGGATACGCCCGGAATTGGTATTGGCTATTATGGTAGTCGATACTTTATATCACTCTTACGGTGAAGAGCTAGTTATAACGTCAGTCGTTGACAGTGAACACTCTTCTAAGTCTCTTCATTATGTCGGCGCGGCTTTTGATGCAAGGACAAGCTATTTCACGCCTGCTATTCTTAACAGCGTAGTAAATGAAATACGCTCAAGTTTGGGATTCGATTTCGATGTTGTGGTCGAAAAAGATCATTTGCATGTAGAGTTTCAACCTAAGTATCGCTAATCTTATCGTTATGAGTACGTATGTAAAAAAGGGTAGGTGCTGCGTTTGCGGCCAACGTAAAGCACTTATATATTTGACATCCGCTTCGGCTTTGCCCCGGCCTCAATATCAGAATTTTGTGACGCTTTTCTTATGCAAACAATGTTTGCGCGAAATTATGCATATAGAGACTTGTAAGATTCTCGAACATTGTTGTTATCACAATCAATTATCAATGTCATGAAAATGTTGGAAATGGACACAAGGCGTTGTACCCGCTGTGATTGCGAGCGTTTGAACGTGTATATGTTCGAGATTGCTTTATTGCCCTTCAAATATGAGGACCCCCGGGATACCGGGTTTGTGTGCTATCGCTGTTTGTCGTACTTCTGTGATTTGTGCGACTTGGAAATTACAGGGGTACTTGATGCTTATTACGATGCTCTTTATTTGCGTGACACAGACCCCGGGGCTGTGATTCTTTAGTTACACCTAATTTTTGTGATTTTGTAACTTTCGGGACACTAAAAATCAAAAATTGTAACATTATGCCAACAAAGAAAAAACGGGGAGTGTGCTGTATTTGCGGACGGAAACTAATTGTAGATAAGCTTATCAATGTCAGTTATTCGCTGACAGATTGCCGTATAAATCATTATACTAGCTACATCTGTCATGACTGCAATAAGGTTCACAATCTGAGTACTGAAAAATCCCACTCCACGGTATTTGGAGTGGGAAAAAGCTAAAAATGTTTGTGGTGTCTGTCTTTGATTGATGGACACCTTTTTTAACGTAACTACAATAAGTCATATGTTTTTTGATTCTCAAACTGACCTTTTTGGTCGTCCTTCTTATACACCTGTCAAAAAAACGGTTTTGTCCGGAGTATCTTCTTCCAGATCAGTGGGTGAAAAAACGTCCCGAAATCTGGATTTGATTCCAATGCTAACTATCCACCCGGATAGGGTCTGTATCTATAAAGACGTTCGGTGGTCGCCGTCCCGGCCGCAAAAGCTTGTGGAGAATGCCGCCGGAGAGTTGGTTCCCGCCTGTACTCTCAGGATAATTAATTCGGAAAGAAAGGCTAATGGCGGTATATCAGTCAATGCCCGGCGTAAAATTATGAAAGCCCTGGACTATCTTTTGTTGATGGCTAATAATAAGGTGGTCCATACCAGGTATGTGGGTCGTCAGTTCAATTTTAAAATTGCTTTTGTTACTCTTACTCTCCCATCGACACAGATTCACGACGATAAGGAGATAATTCGCAAGTGTTTAAATAGCTTTCTCATTGAAATGAAGCGTTTTTACAACGTGAAAAACTATCTTTGGCGAGCTGAAAAGCAAAAAAATGGTAACATCCACTTTCACGTAATCATTGACAAATTCATTCCGTGGTCTGAACTTCGCGACCGATGGAACCGGATAGTCAATAAGCTTGGTTACGTTGATAGGTACCGTGACGAAATGAAGCGATGGCATTCGGGCGGCTTTCGTGTCCGGGCTGAATTGTTAGATCAGTGGGATTATAAAAAGCAGGTAAAAGCTTACAAAACTGGTCTGGCCAATGACTGGAACAGTCCGAACTCGACCGATATTCATTCGGTTCGGCGGATCAATAATGTGAAAGCTTATGTAAGTAAGTACCTGACGAAAGAACAGGGCGTTGATGGTCGTACCGGTGAAATCGTCGCCGAAAATATACCCCAAAACGGCCGCGTTTGGGGCTGCAATAGAGAACTTTCGAATTGCCCGGGGGGGCGGTTGGTGGTTGACTGGGAAGTGTCCGACGAAATGGAAAAGGCATGTCATGAAAGTCAATGTCATTCTTATCGTGGCGATTACTTCTCAGTTTATTTTATCGATTTTACTGACCTGAAGCGTTTCGGGGCGACTACTTTGTATAAGGAGTTTTGCTCTTTTTTGCTGGACCATTTCGGGTATTCCTTTCAGGATTTTATCACTTAATCATTATACTATGAAATCAAATAATTTTTTTAATGTCGTTTCTTTGGGGGCTGGACGTCAATCTTCTTATATGTTATTAAGGGGATTAGCGGGTGATTTTTCGGTGATCCCCGATGCTGCTGTTTTTTCAGATACACAAAATGAACCTCCTTATGTATATGAATTTCTTGACAAATTGGTTCAATATTGTCATGATGTCTATTCGTTTGATATTACTATTCTTCGTAATGAATCTATTTTGGAGAGTAGACAATCTTTGCCTTATTACATCAATGGAGGTCAGGGAACTCTCAGACGTCAATGTACTACACATTTTAAAATTCGTCCTGTTCGTAGATTCTGTCAGCAAAATCGGTCTGGCCGGAAGGTAAGGTTATGGATTGGCGTTTCGTGCGATGAAATGGAAAGAATGCGTGTGTCTGATGTCAAGTACATTAAGCATTTCTATCCGCTGGTCGAAAGCCGTGTTACAATTAGTTCTATCTTAAAATTCTGGGAATCTCACGTATTGAAGGTGCCAGGTAAGTCTAGTTGTATGGTGTGTCCTTATCATTCCGATAGATGGTGGAGAATGTTTAAAAAACAGTTTCCTAAATCTTTTAATTCGGTGTGCGATTTTGACGAATCTATCCGAAAATCGGTTCTGCCCGATGGTGATGTTTTTTTACATCGTTCTTGTGTACCCCTTCGGAATGTTGATTTTTCTTTTTCTTCTTCTCTTTTTCCTGAACTGATTGAAGAATGTTCAGGCCTTTGTGGTCTTTAATATAACAGCCCGCTCCGCGAGGGGTTTCCCTTTTTCTCCAGCCTTTTTTTTCGTGCCTCAAAAAAGCCTGAAAAAAAAGTGAAATGTGAAAAAAACAGCCCTGCATTTTTGATGCAAGGCTGATATTTTTTTTAGTGCTTTAGCTTCTTTAGTACCCAATCGGCCAATTCTTGGGTTCGTTCCGGGGATTCTTGCTCTTGTATGGTGCAAATGAACCTTTGTATCGAGAAAACTAAATCATTCTTGCGTATGCCTTCTACTATATAGGTTCCCCTATCGTCCTGTATTTTCGTGAATGTGCTTTTCATGGTGGTTCTTTTAGCATTCATACTCACTCATTCGGGGTAACAGGTCTTCCGGTATGTCGCCGTCTTGGTATTCGTTGCGGATAAAAAATTCGACTGCCTCAGTTTCATCTATCTCCACATAAGTGCTTGGAACTCCCTGGTAGTTTGACCAAGTGTGGTGTATCCATAGACCACCGGCGGTTTTGTACAGTTTTTCGTGTTCCCACTGCGAGCCGGTACCCAACGAAATTTGGTTGCTCCCGTTCCAATACGTGTTCTCGTCATGCTCCGTTGCTGTTTCTAAGTTAAACCAACGGTTTGTTCCATCTGTCAATTTTGTACGTTCCATCTTTTTGTGTGTTTTTAGGTTATTAATGTAGTACTAAGGTAGCCGGTTATGTGGTCCAAAAGAATGATATTCATCATGTTTAAGTAACTGATTGTATGTTAGTTAGCATAAAAAAACATGATAAATGTCATGTTTTTGGTCACCCGGGAAAGCGCGGAGGCTATCTGATTGTGATTAGTTGCGTATTAATTACTCTTCTATTGTTCCCCTTATTATGTTGCTTATTAAAAGCATATCAGATTGAAATAAGATCGGTATAAAGTTGAATTATCAGTGAAAAGTGTCAATTGGCATGTGAAATGCAATATAAAGGATGCGAATAGCAATTTATACAGAGTGTTAATTTAGGTTGCTAAAGGGGTGTTATATGACTGGAAAAGAAATAATGAGTAGTAACAAGTATCGGGAGGTACCGAAAAATAAAAGGCCTCTCTAGGCCTTCTAAATCATTCTACATCTTATCACAATAAGTCTGGCGATAAGAAAGTAACTACAATAAGTCTAATAAGTCGATACAAAGAAAGTAAAAGAAAGTGGCGATATGAAAAAAAAAGATAGATATATTCTATACTGAAGTATAAAAAATGATACTATGATATTATAAATAATATGACAGTAAGTAATTGATACGCAAGCGATATAAATTAAAATAGATTCATTACTTCATCGTATTTGACTACTTAATTTTGCTGCACAAACTTAACAGGTTCCTGACTCTCACATACTTACG
>JASFHE010000239.1:0-9083 GCA_050123415.1 Desulfobacteraceae bacterium
GGTGCTGAAGCTGCATCCAAAAAATATTTTAGCAAGAGTGCTTCCCAATTAACAGCCGAGGAAGCTGCCTTGCTTGCGGCTATCCTAAAAAGTCCTCACACATGGTCACCGGTTAATCCCAATGAGCAGGTCCTTGCAAGACAGAAGATGATTTTAAAAAGCATGGAGAAGATGCATTTATAGCTCAGGCGGCTTCCATTTGAATGTTTTCAATTCTATTTGATTGAGTAACAGCATTATTCTGCGACAGGATTTTACAGGAAGATTTGTATTCTGCGCATTCATTCTTGATATCACATTTTTTATCGCAGACACGTATATCCATGCGGGGATTATTTCGTTTTTTCTGGCATACAATATAATATGACATGATTTGGACTCCTTAAAAATATATTTAATTATATATAAATTATGCATTTATTTAGTCTAAATTTGTTAATATGTCAATAATTATTGTGTCTCAAAACTCAGCGCGCTTATTATATACTTATATACGGATATATTTTTGAGAAAAGGGCAGCGCCTCAGTTCGCGATTTACGAACAAGGATTAACGATTTGTGATTTAAGATGTAAAAGATTAAAAATGGAATAAGTTATAATAAAAAACAAATCTTGAGCTTGAGTATGATAAAGATAACTGCTATCTTCCTCTTTTATAATCAATAATATCCGGAGTTATAATGACAACAATGTCAAACACACTTTTCCAAATTAAAACTAAATTATTCCTATTGTTTGTATTGTCATTCTTTTTTATCAGCAGCCTTAATGCATTCGGCTATGTAATTCCGGCTGAACAGATCCTTGATTTTATGATCAAAAATTTTTCAGGTTTCCGGACAGTTACACTTGTTCAATCCACACTTCAAACCTCCGGCGGCTACGAAAAGGTGTTTACAGAGCAGCTTTGGCAGGAATCACCGGATAAATATTCAACCAAGGCACTTGACCGGCTGGCTGAAAGAGATGTCATTGCCCCGGATCTCATTTATCGGCAATTGTTTGTGGCAAACAGCCGTGAGAAGATTGAAAGAATATTGCTGCCCCTTGGGATCAACCTTGCAAAGACATCCTATACACGGTTCAATGGCGTGATCGCCTACCGGATAGGAGACAAAGAACCTGACAGTCCCATGTTAATTATCGAAAAAAAGAGGTTTCTGCCGCTTATGTTGATATACAGGATCCCGGACAGTCCTGAAAGTGAACTCATCACAGTAAAGTTTGAGGATTATCGGAAAGAAAACAAAGGGTGGTATCCTTTTGAAATAACATACAAACAGGGTGAACGCCTTACTGAAGAGTATAAAATCCAGACCTTTCAGACAAATATACCTGTTGACGCGTCCATATTAAATACTTTTCCGGAGTATGAATTGCCCGAGGCGCCTGAGTCTGAGTTGGAACCGGCAACAGTTGATTCGGAAGTTGATCCCGAAAACGAGTCAGAAACCACTGATATTGATAAAGAACGATTGCGAAATGTCATAAAGGCATTTGAAGAAGAGTACCAGTAAATCCCATCCATGGCCCGGAATTCCGATAAGCGAATAATAAGCGTGGCGGTATGCGCACCGGTGGAAAACCTTTACACCTACTCGGTGCCGGGTGCTCTCCGGCCGGATGTTGAAGTCGGTAAACGCGTGCTTGCGCCCTTTAACAACAGGGAAGTCATTGGATATATCACAGATGTCGGCATAGATGATAACGATCTTGATTATGAACTTAAGGATATCAAGGATATTCTTGATCAGACGCCTCTTTTCAGCAGGAATCTTATACCTTTCTTCAGGTGGATGTCCGATTATTATCTCTGCCCTGTCGGCATGGTTATCCAGTCAGCCCTGCCAGGGGGTTTGAACGTCTTACCCTTTAAATCTGCCACAATCACGAATAAAGGTCTGGCCGCGCTTGACTCATCTTCCATAAAGCCTGAACAAAAAACAATACTTGAACGGATAAAGAAAAATCCTGGAAAGCGCCTTCCTTCACCCATGTACAGGTATTATCAACTCGAAAAAAAGGGTCTGATTTCCATAGAAAAGCAGAAACCTGCAAACAGGGCTGGGCCTCTCATGTGGACATATGTGAGATTCAAAGAGGGGCATGATCCCCATACTATAATTGATGACTCAAATCAGATATTGAAGGCAGGCAATGACTCTGAATTTCTTAAGTGCCTCAGGACGACAGAAGGACTGCCTTTAAGGGATTTGTGCTCCATGTTTTCAAACGGAAATTACCTTGCCGAGAAATGGACAAAGAAAGAAGTGCTTGAAAAGTATGAAAAGGAGGTTTTCAGGGATCCTGCCGGAACAATAGTTAATCCAGTGTCTCCGCCGGCCTGTCTGTCAGAGCACCAGGAAATGGTCTTATCATCCCTTAAAAAGGGTATGGATAAAGGTTTTTTTGCCACATACCTTTTATATGGTGTAACAGGGAGCGGCAAGACCGAGGTCTATTATAATGCAATATCCCATGCCATCAGTCTTGGCAAACAGGCGATCATGCTGGTGCCTGAAATTGCACTTACTATTTTTACGGAAGGACTTTTTCGCTCAAGACTTGGGAACCGGGTTGCATTGTTTCACAGCGGGCTCTCAAAGGGTGAGAGGTATGATCAGTGGATGATGATGTTAAGAGGCGAGGTGGATCTGGTTATCGGGGCCAGGTCAGCCCTCTTTGCTCCGCTTTCACGCCTTGGCCTTATTATTGTGGATGAAGAATACGACTCGTCCTACAAACAGGACGAATCTCCCCGGTACCAGGCAAGGGACGCGGCCGTGGCCAGGGGAAAAATGGAGAACGCCCTGGTAGTGCTCGGGTCAGGTACTCCGTCTGTTCAGTCATTTCATAATACAGAAAAAAAACATTATCATCTGGTAAGCATGCCCGAGAGGGTAGAAAAGCGGCCTTTGCCGGACATAAAGATTGTCGATATGAAGTCTTTGTCCGAGCTTGAAAATATCGATAAAAAGCTGCTCCTGAGCCCGATCTTAAAAAACGCCCTTGTGGAGAATTTTGAAAAGGGTAAGCAGGCAATCCTTTTTTTAAACAGGAGGGGATTTAGCAGGATCTATCTCTGCCCGGCATGCGGTGAATCGGTCAGGTGTCCGAACTGCGACCTTACTCTTACCTACCATCTTCATGCAAGGGAACTTACCTGTCACTACTGTGATTTCAAACTGGCGCCGGATAACCGATGTCCTTCATGCAGGCATGAGGGAATGCTTCCCTATGGATTCGGCACAGAAAAACTTGAAAGAGAACTTGTTGAGAGTGTACCGGGGGCAAGGATAGCGAGGTTTGACAGGGACACTACCAGAAAAAAAGGGCAGATAAACAAGATCCTTAAAAGCTTCAGCAATAATGAACTTGATATCCTTGTTGGAACACAAATGGTAACAAAGGGGTATGATTTTCCTAACGTAACCCTTGTTGGAGTTATATCCGCAGATCTTTCTCTTGGATTTCCTGATTTCAGAGCAGGAGAGCGCACCTTTCAGATCCTGTCACAGGTGGCAGGACGGGCGGGACGCGGTGTTGACAGGGGGCAGGTAATCATTCAGACATTTAATCCCGGGCATTATGCGATTGAGTCCGCAAAAAAGCATGATTATAAGACATTTTATGAGCATGAGATTCAGATGCGTGAATTGTTGAATTATCCGCCGTTCGGATATCTCGCCTGTATCAGGCTTTCAGGAAATGAATTGGGAAAGACTCAATCTGCTGCTGTAAAATTGGGCCAGGAGATGAGAAGAATACTCGACAGCTGGCCTAAAAGGGGAAAAGAGATACAGGTATTAGGTCCTGCCGAGGCGCCCCTTTCCAAACTCAGGGGCAAGTACAGGTGGCAGCTTTTACTTAAAAGTAAAAACAGCGGATTGCTGCACTATTTTTTGCGAAGAGTAAAGGATAATTCAGGCAGTATTCTCAAAGGAAGCGCTGTAGGTATGGTGATTGATATCGATCCCTATCAGATGCTTTAAAGGGAATAATTATATAAATATTAATAAATGGAGAAATACAGTGTTGACGTTAAAAGACAGGCTTTCGCATCTTACCTATACTCAGGCATGTAAACTTTTAGGCCCGGATGGGAAAAAGTTGTTACTTCATGGCGGAAAATATGAAATCAATATTGATGAACAGGTAACTTTTGATAACAGAACTTTAAAAGTTGACCTTGATGAGGCAATTGCTTTTATATCCCTTGACTCGGAGGAAAACAGGCACCTGAAGTTTAAATGCAATACATGTGGCTTCATGTGTGAACATCTTGGAGCTGCATTTTCCCTGGTTCTGGAAGAAAAATTAGCGCTCGGCCTGTCTGCCCCGCCTCCTGAAAAGATACCTGTTGAGAGCCTGACAGATGAAGAACTTATTGCCCAGGAGATTGCTGACAGGATAGAGCGGGCAGAAAAACAAAAAATGAAAGTTCAATCAATTGATAAGTCTGTATTATGGACTGATTATCTCGTAACCAATAATACCTCCGGTAAAACTTACAGAGTTGCGCTGCGCGGATGGGAAAGAGGCGAATCCTTTTGTTCATGCCCCGACTTTCGAAAAAACACGCTCGGGACCTGCAAGCATATTCTTCACACTATCAACAAGGTTAAAAAAAGATTTCCCAAAAAGATCAAGGATCAGCCTTACATAATCGAGGATATAGCAGTATACCTCCATTATGGTGAAAACCTGGAACTGAGGCTCCTGGTTCCCGATGGTCTTGATAAGAACATATTGAAAAAACTTAAACCTTATAAGGATAAACAAATCAAGGATGTCACAGGCCTTGTTAAGATAGTCGGTGATCCTGAATTATCTGGAATGGATGTAATTATATACCCGGACGCTGAGGAGTATATTAATCATTTCCTGTATCGTGAACATGTAAGTGAAAAAGTTAACAGGATACGCACAAACCTTTCAAAGCATCCTTTAAGAAAAAACCTGCTTAATACCGAATTGCTGCCTTACCAGCTTGATGGTATTGCATTTGCCGTTGGAAGAGGAAGAGCTGTAATAGCCGATGACATGGGCCTTGGGAAAACCATTCAGGGGATCGGTGTTTCGGAATTACTCGCCCAGGACGCGGCTGTTTCAAAAGTCCTTATTATTTGTCCTGCATCACTTAAAAGCCAGTGGCGTACAGAGATAGAACGTTTCACCAGTCGTGACTGCCAGCTCATTTTAGGAACTGCCGGAGAACGTGCCGAACAGTATGATAACGACTGTTTTTTTACTGTCTGTAATTATGAACAGGTTTTAAGAGATATAAATACAATCGAACAGGTAAAATGGGACCTGATTATTCTTGATGAAGGCCAGAGAATTAAAAACTGGGAAACAAAGACCAGCCAGACAATCAAGGCGTTAAAATCTCCCTTTGCACTCGTCCTTACAGGAACGCCCCTTGAAAACAGACTAGATGAACTCCATTCAATTATTGAGTTTATAGATGACAGAAGGCTTGGTCCGGCTTTCAGGTTTTATAACCAGCACAGAATAACAAATGAAAAAGGCAAACTGCTCGGCTATAAAAACCTTGATCTCCTCCGTGAAAAACTCAAACCTGTTCTTATCCGCCGCACCAGGAATAAAGTCCTGAAGCAGTTACCTCCGAGGACAACGGAAATAAGGAGAATAATTCCTACTGATGAACAAGTGACTATCCACAGTCAGAATAAAAGAGTTGTCAGCCAGATATTGAAAAAAAAGTATATTTCCGAAATGGATCTTCTCAGGCTTCAAAAGGCCTTACTTATATGCAGGATGGCTGCAGACAGTACCTTTCTTGTTGATAAGCGGGAGCCCGGTTACTCCAGCAAACTGGAAGAAATCGAATCACTTCTGGATCAATTGATGTCTGAAGACGACAGGAAAGTGGTTTTATTCAGCGAATGGACCACCATGTTAAACCTGATAGAGCCATTGCTGAAAAAGAGAAAAATTGATTTCGTCAGGCTGGACGGCTCTGTTCCGCAAAAAAAGAGGCTCGGTCTTGTGAGCAGGTTTAACAAAGAGCCTGACTGCAGATTTTTTATAACAACCAATGCCGGTTCAACCGGACTTAACCTGCAGGCCGCCAATACTGTTATCAATGTTGACCTGCCATGGAATCCCGCAGTCCTTGAACAGAGAATCGGGCGCGCCCATAGAATGGGACAAAAAAGGCCTGTGCAGATTTTTCTACTGGTAACAGAGGATACGATAGAGGAAAATCTGCTTGGAACACTTTCCGCAAAGCAGGCATTGTTTAACGCTGCTCTTGACCCGTCATCCGAAGATGATTCACTTGATCTTTCCGCCGGTATTGATGAACTAAGGCGACGTATGGAGGTTCTTATCGGTGAAAAGCCTGATGCACCTGTAGATGAAAGCATGAAGGAAGATAGAGAAAAAGAAGCAAAGGCAATCGCAAAAAAAGAGAAAGTCGCAGAGGCCGGAGGCCAGCTTATTGGCGCAGCATTTAATTTTTTGGGTGAAATGTTTAAAGGGAAAGAAGAAACAGAACAGACCGCACAATTGACGAATGCATTTAAAGAACGTCTTTCGGAGTGCATGGATAAGGATGAAAATGGCAAAGTAACACTCAAGGTTACCCTGCCGGATGAATCAGCTCTGGATAATATGGCAAGGTCACTTGCTCAAATGGTGGGGATCACATTACAAACAACATAAACCCTGCTGCTTTATATAAAAACAAAAGGACGGCTAATTGAAAAACTGCCCCCCTTCGTTGGTTTCAAGTATCTTGGGTAATCTCCTTGGCGTTATTATGTTATGTTGACCTTTTTATAATTAATATGCTAATTTTGTGAATAATTATCAGCAGCTATTCTTACATAAATACTGTTTAATATAATTAGTCGCAGCTTACGTTTTTCTATTCAATGATTATTCTGCCTTATATTGGAGGCACCATCGCAGACTTAAATCCAATAATAAATGCTTTTAAAGAAATCGGATATAAGAATAAACTTATTCAGTCTGACTATGAATATACTGATTTTTTTGAGTATTCAGCTTCTACCCGACGTATTAAACTTGGCGTGTTTGGGCAGGAACCCCTGAATTATCGTTCGGCCTGTTTTGGTGTAGACATCCGAAAAACTGATACGATAGATGACGAATCACTGAAAGATTTACGTGCTTTCGGCTCTCCTGTTATCTTAATAATTCAAAACGGAATAACCCTTGCCTGGCACAACACCGGTTCACGATTAATTCTGAAAGATAAATTCAAAACAGAACACCTTCCGAATGTTATTACTGCAAATAAAGACATCTGGAAGCCGGATGAGATGATCCGCGCAAAAACCGGATTTAAAAAACCTGGACCGCGACAGATCGATTTTATTGACCTCGGATTAATGCCGGCACTTGAAAAAGAAGCATCCACAAAACTTGATAGAATCATCAGGGAAGTTCTTCATGCAGTAGAGCAGGAACACCTGCATAGGAAAATAAAATTCGACGCACATAAGATCTTCCAGATATTATTCCGATTTTTAACTGCAAAGCTAATACAGGACAGTAATATTCCTCAATCAAAAAAAATCGATTTTTCCTGTCCTGAGCAGACGCTTAAAATTGTCTCAGCATACTATGGGAGTTCTGAAAAACCTCTTCTAAAAAATATTCCTGAAAGCATATTGAACTGCATATCGGATGATATCAGAGACATATTCTCCTTTAAAAATATATCGGTTGATACCCTTACATATATTTATGAAAATACTTTTGTAAGTGAAAAGAGCCGAAAAGAGATGGGTATTCACAGTACTCCGCCATATGTCGCAGAATATGTTGTTTCCCAGCTCCCGATTGAAGAGATACCAAGAAAAGACTGGAATTTTCTGGACCCTACCTGTGGACATGGGATTTTTTTGATTGCAGCCATGCGCCGTATGCGGCAACTGTTACCCCCGGATTGGAGCGGCAAACAGCGTCACAAATTTTTTGTTGATAAACTACATGGAATTGAGATTGATGCTTTTTCTACTGAAGTTGCACGAATGTGCCTGATGCTTGCAGATTTCCCTGAATCTAATAGCTGGGACCTCAATCACGCGGATGTCTTTTCTAAAAAAGTCCTGGAGCAAAGCGTTGCTAAATCAACTATTCTTATTGGGAATCCGCCTTTTGAAAAAATTATTATTAACGGCACAGAAAAGCCGAAACCAGCGTATCTTTTGAGCAGGGCTCTTCCTTCATTATCTCAGGCAAGCATGATCGGTATGGTTTTGCCGCGCTCATTTCTGGATGGTAATGACTATAGAGATGAACGCTCTCTTTTCTTGAAGGATTTTGAAGTTTTATCGTTAACTTCTCTGCCTGATAAAGTATTTCTCCACTCTGATGCTGAGACTGCTGTTGTTATAGCGAGAAAGAATAATAAAAAAGGCATTACATATACGAATTATAAAGAAGTCAAAGATCACCATAAGGAAAGATTTAGGTTAAATTCGGAAGTCTCATGGGAGGATGAAATACCGCAGACCTATTTTTCGGACCATCAGCAAGGCAGACTCATACTCCCATTATTAAAAGAACTGTGGGATTATATAAACCCGCTTCCCAAGCTTGAAGAATATGCGGAAATAAGGATTGGAGTTCAATATGAACCGGAAGCAGTAAAAGATAAACTTGATAAGGTGGTTCAGGAAAAGCCTTTCCCTGGATCAAAGCCAGGGATTTATCATGTGACAGAAGGTTTTATGGCTTTTGATGCAAAGAATACTGTTTATATAGATATATCTGAGAAATTGAGAAGGCGACATGCCTGGGATTTAGACTGGGATCGCGCTAAAGTAGTTGTCCCAGCTGCTCCAACTTCAAGGGGGCCATGGCATTATGCTGCCGCTATTGATAGAAACAATCGCATTGTAAGTCGAAGATTTTATGCTGCCTGGCAAAAAGACTCATCGATAAGTATAGAGCTGATCGCTGCCTTGCTGAATTCACCCCTCTCCCAACTATATGTATATGCACATTCTTCGAAAAGGGACATTCCTGCACGAGTATATAAGACCATTCCGGTTCCTAAAAATATTGAAAAAGCGGATACAC
>JASFHE010000240.1:0-9048 GCA_050123415.1 Desulfobacteraceae bacterium
TGTTATAGTCTCTTTGCCATTTTTCGCAAAACCGGTCAGAACCGGAGACAAGCAGCCTGTGCAAAACAGTGAGAAAAATGGCCCTTTCGACATCAAATTCAAACCGTCGATTAATTAATAGTCTCTGTATTGCTTTTTGGATACCGGACTCTTTCCACAGGCGCTCAAAGATGATCGATGGCCCAATTTTTACGGCATCAGCCGATATGTCACTTTTACCGGATAGTATCAGCATCGTTCTTTCAGAAAACCGTGAAAGTGATTGGATCAGTGTCTCGATACGACCTTTGGCCTGGAGTTGATCCATTCTTCCGATAGTGGAAATAACACGTTGTTTTACTTTACCTTTTTCTTTACGGTTTTCAACAATTTGCAAATATTGATACTTCCCGGATTTTTTTACCCGTGCAAACATGGGACCTCCTTATTTAGACACCCCATTTTTATTGCGTTATTGTCTTCATGTCAATAGTCTACAGAATTTGCTGTGGCACTACCTTTTGGCACTATAAATTGACTCGCTTCTTGTAATATCAATAGGTTAGCAATATTTCCCCCCCCTTATTTTCAGGCAAACTGTTTAAAAAAAGTAATGGGTTTTTACCCATTTACATTTTTATTCAGTAATCCCCATCTTTTCTTGAATCTTTACCCCGAATGTTATAAGAAAGAACGCCGAAAAAATATTACTGATAATCCTGTGAGTATCGAAAATGAAGAAAATGAATCTGTATTTCCACTGGTTGCTGTTGATCATGTTATCTCTGTTAATCGTTGATGCGTCGGTTAACGCGGAAGATCAAGATGAAAAACTTAACTATCTGGTTGTCGGAAGCGGGTTTGAATACCTGTCCTATACTGAGCATGAACCTGAAACAGGTTCGTACACGGACATATCCCTGTGTAACGTGGTAACAAGATTTGAAGGGAGTATGAGCCTGAGTCCTTTTGTTATCGGCATAAAAGGGATTTTACCGTTCTATCTCGATAAAGAAAAGGAAGAATGGATGCGCTCGGGGAGTATATACCAGACCAATAACCTGGAATACAGCCGGACAAGAATAGACGGGAATGTCGGGTACAGGCTATATCATTGGCTGTATCCCTATCTGGGGCTCAGATGGTCAAAATCAAAACAGAAAAGGAATGATTTTATTCTTTCCGAACCTGTCAGCGGTAAAGCAATTGAAACAAACAATGCGTTATTCGCGGCAGCGGGTATAAAAGGCATTCTGTTAAATTCTGCCCGATGGGAATTCGGCTACAGCCTTGATTGCTTTTTACCGGTATATGCACATACCGAAAACAGCGCCTTGCAGGGATGGGAAAGCCCGGACAAAGATGGTTATTCTATTGGAGCAAGGGCTGTTGCCAGATACATATACTCTCCATCCGTTTCATTCGATTTTGAGCTGGCAGGAGAAAGGGTGAAATGGGACGGAAGCGGCTGGATTGATTATCCCGGCGGATCGGCAAAATGGCCGAAAAATAAAACATTATCGTTAAATTTCATACTGGGTATTGCCTGGTTCTTTTAATATGGTAAATCTGTCCGGGGACCAGATTATTTTCTTTTTATATATCCCCTGTATTCACCAAGGATATAATCAGCCGGAACCGCGAAACCAATACCGGTAACAGGCAGGCCGTTATTGGACAAAAGTTTCCAGCTTACTGCACCGATCACTTTTCCATCCTTATCTATCAGGGGGCCGCCGCTGTTTCCCGGATTAACAGGCGCCGAGAACTGAACAGCCCTTTTTTCTGTGGGCATCTGTTTTCTCAAACCTGTAAACAGGCCGTCCGTTATTGTTGACTGAAGACCGGCTGAACTTCCTACTGCGTATACCTTATCTCCCGGTTTCATTGAAAACGGATCTCTCAGTTCAAGATATGGTGTTCTTTTACGTGTTGATACAAGTATCAAAGCAAGGTCATAAGCATTGCTTTTTGAAATGACACTGATGGGATATTTCTCCTGGCTATGCAGTATTGCGATATGATTTCCATTTTCTTCAATCACGTGTTTACATGTTATGGCATACCCGTTCGGCGATATAAAAAAACCTGTTCCAATAGTATTGGCCCCCTTTATAGTAAAGGTAGCTTGTGTGGTATATTCGAGAGGATTAATATATGTTAGGGGAAGTTTTTCCCTTGCCGGCTTTACTGTTTCGTTAGTCTCAGTATCTTCATTCCGTTGAATAATAACAAGTTCGGAATCCTGATCATCCGGGGCACGGTCAGAATAATGCACTATCCCGTTTTTATCGATCCATTTGTATGTTTCCCCGGCGATGCTGTAATTCACACCTGATAACAAAAGAACCAGAATCACCGGGAAAAAAAACCTGTTTGTTAAAAAAAACATGTTAGTTATAAATTGTGATGTTAATTTCCATAATTTATCGTGTTGGGCAGGAGGTATTTGATGCCCTGTAAAAAAGATATTTCTATTCGTCGCTGTCACTAGCGTCAACACTGTCATCTCCCGCCACATCGGGAAGATCGGCCAGGTCGATTTCTTCCATGTCCATAAGAGACATTGATTCTGAACCGGCTTTTGTTACAAGCCCTGCATCATCGATGTTATCGGAACTATCTTCCTGATCATAGTCATCTTTGTACTGGTATGTTTTACTGTTTGAGCTGACATAATTGTTACGTGACTCAAATTTTTCAAGTTCCTGCTGGCAGGCAACACACAGAACTGCTTCGGGAACTATCATAAGTCTTGCTTCCGGAATAGGCCTCTCGCATTCCTCGCATATCCCGAAGTCCTGATCATGTTTAATCCTTTCAAGTAACGCTTCAATCCTGTTCAATTCATTTTTTTTGCGATCAAGAAACTTGTAGTGATTCTGTGCCGCCATCTCCCTGTCTGTCCGGTCAAGTTCATCTGTTAATCCATCATATGAGATTTTACTGAAGTCTTCATTGATTCCCTTGCGAAGGTAGTCAATTGTTTTTTCCAGCTCTTTCTTTTTTTCAAGAAGGTGCAAATGAAATCTTGATCTGAACTGATCGCTTCTCTCTTTTACTCGTGTTTTTTTGACAGGCTTGTTTGCGAGCATCGGAGGTATTATTTTTTTCTTACGCTTTGAAGACCTGTCTCCGCTAAAATTTTGTCCCATGCAACCTCCTGTATGAGATATTGAATCTGTATTTTGGAATGGCATCAAATATTTTAAAATCCGTCATGAATCAAGAAAAAAATGCATGCCATATATCTTTTTTTATCTGCTGTAATTTATGCAGATTTTATGCCAGGGTTCCTTCGACATTAATAATCATTTTTCGTCTTCGATATCAGGTAATATCTATAAAAGGTATTACCAGTGAGGTTGATTGCCGATTCTGTTTCCCATGACTTCCATGGTATCAAGTACAACCATAAAGACATTTTTGTCAATATCATTTAAAAGCCTTTTAAGTCTTGGTAATTCCCTGAGGCTAATAACCGTGTATAGAATTTTTGTCTCATAACCGGTGTAGCCGCCATGACCTTCGATAATCGTTACCCCTCTGTTAATACATCTCAGGATCGAATCGGAGATCTGTTCAGGTTTGTTTGATATAATAAGTACGGCTTTTCTCTGGCTCAGGCCAGTAACAACGATGTTAATTATATTTGACTGCACATACATGTAGATCATTGTATAAAGAACTCGTTCAAGGGAAACAACAAATGCTCCTGTGACGAGAATAAGGCAATTTAATATCAACAGGCTGTGTCCGATTTTAAGGCTGAACCTCTTCAAAAAGATGATCGAAAGAACATCAAGTCCTCCGGCAGAGCCAAGGCTTTTTAAGATTATCCCGGCGCCTATGCCTGAGATTATCCCTCCGGCCACTGCACAAAGGATCATGTCGTTTAAAGGTATTTTTATTTCAATAAAGGTAAGTGTAAAGGAATATAAAAGCATTCCGGCGATACTGTAAAAAAAGAACCTTCTTCCAACATACAGCCATCCCAGAATAAACACAGGAATATTTATAATAAGGTATATAAGGCCGATAGAGAATGGTGGAAATATATAATGGATGACCAGTGCTATACCGGTAAAACCTCCGCTCATAAATTTGTTAGGGATAAGAATGCCGTTTACTGCAATAGCGCATACAACACTTCCTGCGAACATGAGCAGGATATTAAGAGTTACTTCCTTTGCAGTCTTCTTACCTTTCAATCTATCCAAAATCACCTCCCTGCGGCAGAAAAATGACCCGGCGGCATATGAAGTCAGAGTTCATACCCAAGCCCGGGTTTATTATTGGGATAAAGAATACCGTTTTTAACAGTCAATTCACCAGATGAAGGGTCTCCCTCCAGGCCCATATGACCGTCCAGGTCAGCGTACATAACATTGGGCCTGGCCAGGGCAAAGTGCAGGCCGGCTGCTATGCCCAGTTCAGCTTCATCCATGCATCCGACCATGGCTTCAAGTCCCGCAGATCTTGCCACTGTATTTATCCTGATGGACTCCATTATTCCGCCAACCTTCATCAGTTTTATGTTTACCATATCTGCCAGTTCTCCCCGGGCTATCCTGAATGCATCCCTTAAAGTGATAAGGCTTTCATCTGCCATTACAGGTATATCGGCTCTGCTGGTAACATTCTTTAACATGTCGGGCTGTCCTTTGGGTGTCGGCTGTTCGATTAACTCGGGTCCTGCAGACCTGGTTTCATTAACAAACCTGATAGCCTCGTCGGGTGTATATCCCTGGTTTGCATCAAAACGCAGTTCAATCTCTTTTCCAACCTCTTCCCTTACCTTTATAACCCTGTGAATATCAGACTCAACATCCTTGCCTCCCTTGAGTTTAAGACACCTGAAGCCTTTTTTAATCCATTCTGTCGATTTTTCGACAGTCTCATCCGGAGGGAGAATACCTATGGTCACACTTGTTTTAATCCTGTCTCTGTAGCCTCCAAGCAATACCCAGAGGGGAAGGGCACATGTCTTTCCCATGATATCAAAGAGGGCCATATCTATTGCGGTAATCGCAGATGTGTTTTTCTTCAGGTACGGCCTGAGCTCTTCAAGTATCAATGCTGTTCGCAGGGGATCTGAATCTGCAAGCATAGAAGCCAGGTCTTCCTCTATTACATGTGTAACCGAAGCAGGACTTTCACCTGTAATATATTCATCCGGTGCAGCGCAACCGAAACCGTTTATTCCTTTGTCTGTCTCAATGCGTACAAAAATATTTGTTGCTTTTTCAACTGTCTCGTAAGCGATACTGTAAGGTTCGGCCAGTTTCATAGAGACAGACCATGTTTCAATCTTTTTTATCTTCATAATCTTAATACCGTTTCTGATAGATTTCGTCCGGAGTCATTGTTTTAAGGTCCTCAACAAACTCAACCAGGTTTTTGATCATGATCTCCCACATGCGTTCTCCTTTAATCCTGTTACCCTTTAAAGGATCGCCCATAACTCCGGACCTGGATATCTTTGATGTCATGGCATACCAGCCGATACTCCTTTTTGAAGTAAAATCAAGATACCTGTTTGAAAATCTGGGTATAAATCTTTTCATTTTATCGGATTTTACCAGATGCGGCCGGGTTGCAAGTGTGGTGCTGGTTTCTATTTCACCGGCGTGAACATCATTCGGGGTCTCTGTCATTTCGTTTATATCAGGATCACTTGTCTCTCCGGTGTCAACACAGGTAAAGATATGCGAATCCCTGTTTATCATCTGTGCTGCAAAGTGGAGGGCAGGGCTGTTTCCTCCATGGCCGTTGATGATAACAAGTTTTTTAATGCCGTGCTTTGCTATACTCATACCTGCTTCATACACTATTGATGACAATGTTTCTGGACTTATGCTTATTGTACCACTGAAATCCTCATGGTGATACGATACACCGTAGGGTATAAGGGGCATTACAATGGGCTTCGGATTTTTACAGGCCTCTGCAACCTTTATAGCAAGATATTCGGCATCATAGGCATCTGCATCCAGTGGCAGATGAGGTCCGTGCTGTTCAATAGCCCCGACCGGAAAAAGGGCAACATCAACTTCCGAAAATTTCTTTTTGGCCTCCGGCCAGGTAAGTTCACCAAGCAGGTAATTACCTGTTTTTTTATCTCCGGTATTACCGGTTGATGAATTTTCTGATTCTTTTTTTCCATCCGGCAGCTCACAGGGTCTCCATGATTTTCTCTCTTTTTTAAAAGCCATGTTTATATCTTTTTTAAGAAACTTGAAAAGAGGAGCACGCAGACCTTCAGGTATGCAGTCAACAGGTGATTTTTCATCATCAAATCTCAGACCCATGATTTCCTGGTGTTCGACAGGTCGGATATCTCCCGAACCCGTTAACCCCCTTTTATGTAACATGAAGCAGAGCTGTTCAACAGCATGTTTTTCCTGATGCAGGCTGTCACCCGAAAGATGATCAAGACAGTATTTAATGTTATCTCTTGTGTACCCGCAGCGGGACGGGTCTTTTTCCAGTGCCGAAAGCATTGCGACAATTCTCCTGCATTTTTCGCACCGCCCGCAGGGTTTTACCCTTTCACCCTCCATATGGGTCGCATGGCAGGAAACCTGGTGCTCCTGCAACTCAGGATATCTTTCTGAAAGGAGTTTTAGAATAAGAAGTTCGGAAAAAGGCCTGAGGATAGAGAATACATTAATTCCCCATGATTTTTTTTTAAAGTAGCCTGTGATCAGTTTATCAAAAAAGACACTCTGGTCAAACAGGCCGGCATAGTGGGATATCCCTTTGTAATTTTCCTTTACTGTGGTGTCATATTCATCACCAATAATCAGGTGACTTATCCCTCTTTTTTTTAATATGGGCAATGCCCCGAAAAGAAAAACGGCAACGGTCCAGAGCCTTATTGGATATTCATCAGATCTCAGCCTGGAAAAATCCTTTCGTATAAAGGGCAGGTGTTTAAGCATCCTGTTATAGATACGGTCGGCGTTTGTCCACACCCTTGCGGTTTCAGGTATCTTAAAATTAAAATACCGGTAGCTGTTGAGAGCTGTAAACCAGTGCCTTCCCGATTCATTTATAAAAACAGGATGGGTATCGAAACCTGTTTCATTCATGAGTCCATATGAAAGCAGGCTTTCCTTTCCTCCGCTGGAAAGGATCGCACATTTTCTGTTTATTGCGTTTTCACTTTTAATATCCTTTAGCCCTGCATCCTTTTTATACGTATTAAATACAAGCTCCGCATTGAGGTAACTCTTCTTTTTAATAACCGGGAGTTGTGAAACCGGACCTGTAATAAAGGGATTATGCTCCAGGAGTTTATTTACATAAATCTCTCTGGCAGTATTCTCAGATACTTTTTTTATAAAATCAATATCATGTCTGTCATATAATCCGTGAAAAATTATTTTCTCGCAGAAAAGCCCGTAGTTAACAGCTGCCTGAGCGGCTATTATTCCTGCAAGGTTGACGGATCCAGGATCGTCTGGTGTAAATACCTGTTCTTCAAATTTATAAACAAGGTCAAAAGAATCGGTTTCATTTTTGTCAGTTATTTTATAGGGGGCAATCAGGCGTTTAGCCTCCAGGCGGACCGGCCCTACTTCCAGTAACGGTATTGCCTTGAGAATGTCGAGAGGATCTTTTATTTCTTTTGCCATATTCCTATTCCGCCTTTTCCGGTTTCAGATATCCTGAAACGGTCTTCGCAAGACCTGAAGCGCCGTCCAGGATAACATCAAAGGCCGGCAGACCTGTGCTTTCAGTTATCTCCTTGCAGACTGACAGAATGGAACTTTTTTCCAGGTTTTCATGGTTGACTGTAATCGCAACAACAGGCTTGGAAGAAAGCGTTTCTATCGCACTGATCTGTTTATCAAGGGGATGCAGCGCATAACCGGGAAAACCGTCATATTCCTTTCTTGCCGGTGCATGCTGAAGGACTATGATATCAGGCCGTCCGGCAGCCAGTATTTCAAAGCCGCCTGGATAGGCCGGATTCATGAGGCTTCCCTGACCTTCAATGATGATAATGTCAGGCTGATTATCATGCCAGGCCTGCCATACAGCATGTTCGATCTCGCCGGATACAAAGTCGTTGATCAGTGAATCAAGGATCAGCCCGTAGCGTACCCCCTGCATCCATGCAGTCTGTCCGGTCCCTATTAGTTCAACCTTAAAAGAGAGGGCTTCAAGCGCCTCTTTAAGTGCCCATGAAGTGGTTCTTTTTCCTATCGCACTGTCAGTACCCAGAACAGCGATCACCAGTGATTTCACTTCCTCTATCCTGCCTGAAAAAAATGCAGCTGGTTTCTTGGCGGTGTCTTTCTGACATCCCTGATTATGACTCCATGTTTTATCGCCATCTCTGCATACTCCGGGTCTTCGGACAGAAAGTCATGAAGACCTGAATCTATGTTCATACCAAGCTCAATAGCTGTTTTGATATTGTCCCTTGCACTTGTGTCAAGCCTGCCTCCGTCCGGGGCTATACCTATTACGAGATGCGTGGGGCAGGAAATTTCTTTAAAGAAATCATATGATTCTTTTATTGTCCTGTGGATCGGGATGCCGGCCGGTTTATTGTTTAAAAGGATGCCTGCATCGGTTCCGGCGTTTGTTGAATCGACTACAGAAAGGACATTATACCTGTCTGTTCTTCTAACCAGGCCGTGTGCTGTTTTTCCATTCGGGGTCGAGAATGCCCCCTCACAATATACGATAGCGTTTCCTTCGGGAGAATGGGTCATGATTTCCTCCCCGTGAGGAGCACGACATACCGGTCTCCCGGAAGGGGCTCCTTTTTATGTTGATCAATAAGTACAATCAGGCCGGCTGTTGACGCAGGGAGCACATTTAAGCCTTCCTTTTCACGCAGCAGTTTTGAATGCGCAATCATGTTTTTGTCGCTGGCATAGGCGGCCCATCCACCGGTTTTTCTGATGGCAGTTAATGCATGGTCACCGTCAATGGCATGTCAGTTGATAAGAGGTTCATTAACAGTAGTTTCGCGGATAATTCCCGGTTCCAGATCTTCACATGCCGGCATCTGTTTTATATAAGCCCTTATTATAGGGCTTTTATTATGGG
>JASFHE010000241.1:0-9042 GCA_050123415.1 Desulfobacteraceae bacterium
ATAAAAGATATATTTTTATCCCTTGTGATAAAACATTATAATGATTTAAAAGGAGGTAAATCATATGCACAGATTCCGTTTTTTACAAATGATAGGGATCTTTGTCATGCTGGCTGTCTTTTCGCTGCTATCTCCGGTTATGGTGTATGCGGAAAGTTCATCGAGTATCCAGTACGAAGCCCTCAGTCCCTGGGGGGAAGCAGATCCCAAACCCCTGAAAGGAATTTCACCCAGGCTTGACAGCCTTGCGGGAAAAAAGATCGGGTTATTTGCCAATTACAAGCGCGCTGCCATACCAATTGCCATATCACTAAAGGAACGGCTTGAATCCGAGTATCCTGACTTACGGGTCAGCATTTATAACTCAGACAAATGGAATGTCACTGAGATAGAGACCGAAAAAAGCGAGACCTTTAAAAAATGGATTAAAGGAAATGACGCTGTTATTCTTATGGTAGGGGATTGAGGCTCCTGCACCAAGTTTCTCGTCTACAATGGAATGTTGATCGAGGAACTCGGAACACCAGTCGTGTTATTGGTGAATCCCGGTTTTTTAAGAGATGCACAGTCCGCCTCATCCAACAAAGGAATGCCTGTCCTCCGGAGCCTGCCCCTGAACGTGGCATGCGAATCTACAGTTCGGGAAGATATTGATGCCGGTACCACCGAGGCAATGCCCAAAATTGTTGAGGCATTGACAAAACCTTTGACCGCGCACGAAAAAGCACCCAAATGGTCCACGGAGCAACCCCCGAGGATTGCCTTTAAAGGAAGCTATAAAGATATAAACATGTTCTTCTACAGGAGCGGCTGGACTGACGGCCTGCCCATTGTACCGCCCACTGAAGAGGCGGTTAAGGAAATGCTGCAGGGCACTGATCTGCCTCCGGATCATGTTGTCGCAAAGGTGATCCCGAGAAAAGGCAAGGCTACAATTGAAAAAATAGCCATTAACGCTGTTATGGCGGGAGCGCTTCCTACCCATATGCCTGTAATAATAGCAGCCATCGAATCATTTACGGATCATAAGGCAAGGTTTGATACCTTTGAGGTAAGCACCGGATCATGGGCCCCATTCTTTGCTATCAATGGCCCCATCCGTGACCAGATTCATATCAACTACGGCTCCGGAGCGCTCAGCCCCGGCGATATTGCCAACGCGGCCATTGGCCGTGCCATAGGATTGATCGTCAAAAATATCGGTGGCGCCCGTAAAGGCATTGAAGATATGGGTGTTATCGGTGATCCGCTAAAATATTCCCTTGTTATCGGTGAGGATGAAGAAAACAGCCCGTGGGAACCCCTTCATGTGGAGCGGGGATTCAATAAAGAGGATAATACACTGACAGTATTTTTTCCAAACAGCTTTATGCAGTCGGTACCCAGGGAGACCGATGCAAAGGGAATCGCCGAATCCATGCTGGCAATGAATCCATGGAGCATGTCATGCTTTATTGTTATCCCGTCACATGCCGAAATTCTGGCAAGTGAAGGATGGACAAAGAAAAGCCTCAAGGAATACCTTATGAAGGGATCAGAAAATCCCATGGATTCCTATCGGGCAAGCCAGGAAGGCAAAACAGAAGCAAAAGATATCCTGTCAAAACCGCCCGAAGCAGTGGACACTGACAGCCTGATGATTTTAGTCGCGGGCGGTCCAGGTGCCTGGACAGGCCTTCTTAGAAGCGTGGGAGGTATCGAGAATGAGTTTGTTACTGTGAAAATAAAACTTCCAAAGAACTGGGACAAACTTGTGAAAAAGTACAGTAACATTGTTCCAAATTACGCAAGGTATTAACCCTGTCTTGAGAGTCCGGAAGGAATATAAAATCATCATTCCTGCCGGACTCTTTTCTTATTGACATTTCACTTCTTTAGATGCCATTAAAAAGCGGTATTAATCTTCTTTTCTAAAATTATTCTGGAAATCCGGGATTTGACGCTTTAAAATCCTTTTCTCCAGGGAGGTTTTTAAAATGAAACGATTAACAGGGTATTTTTTACTTGCTCTGCTGGTAGTTTTTCCGTCAGCAATTAATGCCCACCCCACTGTTTACCCGCTTGGAACAACAATCTACAAACCGGATAAATGCTGGAACGGATTCACCATACTTTCAGCTGATAAAGGTTTGCTTATTGATATGAATGGAAATCTGGTACATTTATGGAAAGGAAAACTCCATCATCCCAACAAGGTATACCCCGGTGGATACCTGTTATCCGCCACTTCGTCATGGAAGCACGGAAGGCAGGACGCCATTGAGATCCAGATAAGGGATTTCAATGACAATGTCCTCTGGGGGTTTGACAAATGGGTTGAAGGAAAGGCAAATGAAGGAGACGGAACCATGTGGGTTTCAAGGCAGCATCACGACCTTCAGCTGAAAGGGAATCCTGCCGGCTATTACATACCTAATGCCGCGCCTGTGGATACGACAAAGGGAACCATTCTCGCCCTTGCACATTACAATGTAAAGAATGAAAAGATTCATAAAAATGTACAGCTCCTCGATGATGCGCTCTATGAGGTGGATATCGCAACCGGAAAAATAATCTGGACCTGGAAGGCATCAGAGCATATAGATGAAATGGGATTTGATGAAGCAGCACTAAAGGCGATGCAAAATTATAAAAGAGAACCTGGAAGTGAGGGAGATGGTTTTGACTGGTTTCATCAAAACTGTGCGTCATACCTTGGCCCCAATGAATGGTATGACAGTGGCGACAAGAGATTTCATCCTGACAATATAATACTGGACAGCCGCGAAGCCGGACTTCTGGCAATCATAGAACATAAAAGCGGTAAGGTTGTATGGCGTGCAGGCCCTTATTACCGGGAAGGAGATGATAAAAAACTCGGATGGATGATCGGCATTCATCATACACATATGGTCCCCAGAGGATTGCCCGGTGAAGGAAATATCATGGTATTTGATAACGGCGGCAATTCAGGTTATGGACCACCTACCGATTTTGCTCCGGACGGCATAGGCGTCATGCGTCGTGATTACTCGAGGGTAGTTGAATTTAATCCGGTCACAAAGGAGATTGTGTGGGTATATTCCCCCAGCAGTTTCGGTTCAGGTAAGCCTGATCCGGTTTATGGCCACAAGTTGTACAGTGTAAACGTATCTTCTGCACAGCGACTCCCTAACGGCAATACACTGATTACTGAAGGCGCCCAGGGGCGCATAATAGAGGTCACAAAGGATTTTGAGATTGTCTGGGAATACATGAATCCATACCTGTGGGATTCTGACATCCCCATGATTCGAAACCTTGTCTACCGGTCATACCGCGTACCCTATGAATGGGTACCGCAGCTTAAAAAACCAAAGGAATCGACGGTGGATGCCGGCCCCAATTATATGTTTACGATACCCGCAAAAGACGGTTCTCACCCTGATTTCGGCATTGATAGAGGAGCGGCAGTGTGGATCCAGGGGGGCACACAGGGAAAAGAAACAAAAGGAGATAATAAAAATGACTGACACAAAGTATGGAAAATATATTATAACTGACCTTAAGGTCCCGGAAGAAAAGAAAACAATAGAAGCTGATTACTCGAAATATGCAAAGAGAGTCCTCTGGATGGATGAGAATGTTGTTGAAGGCGCGTTTCACATGAACACTGCCTGGTACCTGAAGGCGGCCCAAACCCTGGAAGACGTCCCCCATGTGCATGATGCGGATGAAATAATAGGATTCTTCGGCAATAATCCCGATGAACCATATGACCTGGGGGGAGAGATAGAAATATGGCTGGAGGATGAAAAACATACAATAACCAAAAGCGCCATGCTGTTTGTACCGGCCCACATGAAGCACTGCCCCCTGATACTTAAAAAGGTTGACCGGCCTATATTTCATTTTACAACCGTACCCGGAAGACTGTATATAAAGGATGAAGATAAGTAGTAGAATTTTTAGCGCAGAAGTGTAGTCCAAATATTATCAATCTCGACCAAGGGGAGAGATCTTATTAACATGTCAATTCAAGAAGGAGAATTATTATGAGACGGTCTCTATTTATTTTATGCCTGTTATTTGTTTTTTCCTTTTTAACCGTCAGCACCGCAGGTGCTGGAAAAACTTACAAAGCCACCGCAAAAAAAATTCAGGGTGTATGGTCCCTTGAAAAGATGGATGTGGGAATTGGAGAAAATAAAAGAACCAGAGATGACGCGAAGTTTATGATATATATAATGAAAAAGCACTACAGCGCCATCCGTGATTTTACGCCGGATCCCGCGCCGGGTGAGGCGCCTCCAGCCAACCGTTCATTTATGGCTGATGCCGGCACATATGAATTTGACGGTAAAGAACTGGTTGTTCATCATAAATTAGCCGCGTTTCCTGCCCTTGGATCAATGACCTTCAAGTGTTATATGGAAGACAAAAATACCCTCATACTGGAACCCCAGTACGATAAGATGGTCATACCCGGGATGGAGAACATAAAACCTTCATCGGATGGTAAAATGGGTTATGGTGATATGGCTGTGAAGTATATATTTAACCGACTGGAATGATAGAACATCCACAGAATTTACATACCATCATTTTTTTATTTGGGCGGTTAAGCTGGCAAACTTAACCGCCTTGTTTTTTTTCAGAAGAAATCCTTATATTTATTTCCGTTCTCTGCCGTACTGAACATGTAGTCACCATAGTCGACAACCATATCCGAATTTAATCACTGTGTATCGTAAAGCCTGTCCCTCGGTTAACCGGATGTCGTCAATATCGAAATCGGCGTGCTGCCAGTAGGTATATTCGATGCGATCATTAATTCTATATATTCGAAACAGTTCAGGTGTTCCGATATCAACGCCAATTTCTTTCTGCATTTCTCTTATCATCCATTTTATTTTCTGTTTTGAATATTCAAAGTGGTTTATATAAAATTATCTTAAGCATGAAGAACAGAAATATGATGAATAACTATTTTTTTACAATCCGGCTGGAAAAGATACTTGATTGAAATGCCCATAACTGATAAACCGCGTTCACGAAAACAGAAATACAGAATAACAAATAAAAGAAAAGCCCTGATAAGTCAGGCAATGGATGAACAAGATGGAGAATGAAAATACTTACTTTGCAGGTATAGATATCGGATCAATGACAACAAAGTGTGTTATTATCGATCAGGCTCATTTCTTTGACAGCGTTGTACTGTTCACCGAGTCTGATCCTAAAACCGCGGGGATTAATGCGCTCGAATCTTTACTGAAAAAAAAAGGGATCGAAAGATCCTACATCTCATTCATTGTAGGAACCGGGTACGGAAGAATTTCTCTGGATTTTTTTGATCACACTGCAACCGAGCTTACATGCCATACAATGGGTGTAAGGCATTTAAATCCTAAGGTTGAGGGAATCATAGATATAGGCGGCCAGGATAGTAAGACAATCAAGTTAAAGCCAGACGGTGCTATAATGGATTTTGTCCTGAATGACAGGTGTGCAGCCGGAACAGGCCGTTTTCTTGAGGTAATGGCAAAGGCCTTAAAACTGGATCTGGAAGAGTTCGGGACGCTTTACGAAAAATCCGAAAATCCCTGCTCTATAAACAGTACATGCATAGTATTTGCGGAATCCGAGGTTATCTCGCTTTCTGCCCAGGGTGAATCAAAAACCGACATTGCTGCCGGTCTGCATCAGAGCATAGCAAAACGGGTTGGAAATATGGCAAAAAGGCTGGGCATAAAAGAGAACATTGCATTCGTGGGAGGGGTTGCCAAAAACAGGGGCATGAGAAATGCGCTTGAGGATTATCTTGGGACAGATTTCCTTTCACTTTCAAGAGACCCACAGATAACCGGCGCATTAGGCGCAGCAATTATCGCACGGGATAAGTTTTTTACCCGTTAGACATTATCACTATAAAAAATAATAGTCCTGTTTCGTCCCTCTTCTTTTGCCTGGTAGAGGGCCGTATCTGCCTGCTCTATGAGTAAAGCGCTGGTGTTGTCTTTACCGCTTTGATATTGCGCTATCCCTATACTGACCGTGATGCTCATATGTACGGAATTATGTGTGAAATCATATGAAGCAACCAGTTCCCGAAATCTTTCGCCCATAATACTGGCTTCTTCTATATTTGTATGGGGCAGAAGAATGGCAAATTCCTCTCCTCCATAACGGCAGGCTATATCATTGTCACGAATGGAGTCACTAAGCATTTTCCCGATTTTTGAAAGGACCTTATCCCCGGCCGGGTGACCATAGGTATCATTGACTTTTTTAAAATGGTCTATATCGAAAATGCATAGGACCAGATCTGTCTTGTATCTTTGAGATCTGGCCACTTCTGTCTCAATCGCATCAATAAAATATCGCCTGTTAAAGAGTCCGGTCAGTTCATCACGGATAGACATGTCTACCATTCTGTTATAGGCTTCCTTGACCTGCTTTTTAAGCCGGGCTTTTTCAAGGGTGTTCATTATTGTCCTTGAAAGGGAGTTGCTGTTTAAACTGTCCCTCGGAAGATAATCATAGGCCCCTGCCTGGATAACCCTGGATGCTATAACTTCATTCCCCTGCCCTGTTATAATAACCGCCGGAACTTCACACTGATCCTCTTTCATCCTTTCCAGTATGTCAAAGGCGTTCCCGTCCGGAAGAAAATAATCGAGCAGTAACAGATCAACCTCCTGTTTTTTCATTATATCAAATGTTTCTTCAATAGTTTCGACACGTTCGACATTAATGTTATTGTTTTCCACCAGGATATTATTGATTGCCTCAAAATCACTGTCAGTTTCTTCCATTACGAGGATGTTGATTTTCTGATCTATGTTAATAATTGACACCCCGCTGGAATAAGGTATTACTTCGTCATAACGTATTGTCTGAATCTTTTGCACTATATTGGATATTCTGGTGGCAGCTTCTTCAATTTTTCCAATATATTCCTGAACAGCGTCAGGTGCTTTCTGCATCTTTATTAAATCAACAGTTCCCAGTAACCCCATTAAAGGCTGATTAAGTTCATGAGCAGTAGCCCCGGAAAGCTGCAGCAGCACTTTCAATCTTTCTTCTTCAATAATCGACTTTTGCTGATCAAGAATCCTTCTATTGGCATCTCTTAACTCATTATTTATTCCCTCAAGCTTTTTTTTCTGATTATACAGATCAAGAAAAATTTTAACCTTCCCCTTTAATGTATGGGGATTAAAGGGTTTAAAAATATAATCGACTGCCCCTGCTTCATACCCCTTGAATATATGCTCCTGGCTTTTACTTATAGCCGTAACGAAAATGATCGGGATATGCTTTGTCTTTGCACTGCCCCGCATCAGTTCTGCTGTCTCAAAACCATCCATTTCGGGCATCTGTACATCTAAAAGTACAAGGGCAAAATCGTTGTCAAGCATGCAGGCAAGGGCTTCATTTCCGGATTGAGCACTTACTATATTGAGATCAAGATCTTTGAGGATGGCCTCCAGTACAGTTATATTTGCAGGCAGATCATCAACAATAAGTACTTTTGGTTTCTCGGAATCGACCATATTTTCTCCTTTATGGGATAATAATCTTCCGGCCCGTTTTTAACAGCACGGTTTTTTCAATGCCTGATGAAACTGATATGCCGGAACTGATCATTTATTCTCCCTCGGTTCTAATAAAGCCAGGCCCTAAGTAAAGAAAAAAGCCTGTCCTTTTCAAAGGGTTTGGAAAGGTAATCACTTGCCCCGGCCTCAATGCATTTTGCACGGTCACCTTTCATGGCCTTGGCTGTAAGAGCAATAATCGGCAGGTTTGCGAAAGATTTCTGTTCTCTGATTTCTTTTATTGCCGTGTAACCGTCCATCACCGGCATCATCATGTCCATTATGACAAGATCAATATCATGGTTGTCCCTTAAACAATCCAGGGCCTCCCTGCCGTTCTTTGTAACAAAAACCTTCATACCCTTTTGTTCCAGGATATTCGCCAGAACAAAAACATTACGCATATCATCATCAGTAAGAAGAATCTTTTTGCCTTTAAGGATAGACTCCTTGTCATGAATGTCCCGCAGTAATTTCCTTTTTTCTTCAGGCAATTTTGATTCCGCAAGATGTAAAAACAAAGAGACTTCGTCAAGCAGCTTTACAGGAGAGTTTGCTCCTTTTACGACAATGCTTTCAGTATATTCATCAAGGATTGCCCTTTCATGGGCAGACAGCCTCTTTCCCGTATACACAACAATGGGAGAAGCAAGCCACGAACTATTATTCTTTATCTGGGAAAGTATCTCAAAACCGGAAATATCCGGAAGCGAAAGGTCAAGAATAACACAATCAAATACGGAAGTCTCCAGTTTTTCCATTGCCTCCCTGCCGGTTGACACATTTACAATCCGGACTTCTGTGCCATCAAATAACTTTTCGATGATTTTCCTTGTCACCGGATTGTCTTCTATTACAAGAAGATTTTTTTCGGATTTTGAGATAACATCTTCAATTTTTTCAAACAGCTTTTTAAGATCTTTTATTTTAACAGGTTTTTCCAGGTAATCCACCGCCCCCATTCTCATTGTTTCACGGGAATTGTCAGAGCCGGAAATAAAATACACGGGGATATGCCGCGTTTTGCTGTTATCCTTGAGTCTGGACAATAACGTCAGGCCATTTAAACCAGGAAGATTGACATCCATGATAATAGTCGATGGTTTATATTCCTCCGTATAATGAAGACCGATTTCTCCATTCTGTGAAACAACAGCTTTAAATCCCCTTTCACGTGAAAAATCCCGCAGGGTTTCAGCGAATTTCTGGTCGTCTTCGATTATTAATACGGATTTATCGTTTTCTGATATATCATTGCGATCATCCGGAATAAATTCACCGGAGTCGCCGGTCTTTTCACTGCTTTCCGTAATCCCTGTATTAAATAAATCTTCTTTTTTACCGGATATGGCTATATCATCGTTATTCAGTTCATGTGTCAGGGTTTCCGGAAGATAAAGTGTAAATGTAGAGCCTTTTCCTTCACTGCTTACGGCATGTATCTCGCCTCCAAGAATACCGGCGAGCTCCTTCGAGATAGACA
>JASFHE010000242.1:0-9039 GCA_050123415.1 Desulfobacteraceae bacterium
CAAACCTGCCGGTGCATGTAGACTACTGGATCGATGTTCCGGTTGTAGCAACAGTCGGGCTTTTCCTCTCCTTTTTAACAACTATTTTCCCGTCATGGCACGCATCACGCCTGAATCCGGTTGAAACATTAAGGTACGAATAACAGGCAATGGAATACTTTATATGCTTGAATTAACGGATATTTATAAGTCATATAAACATAACGGCAATACTATTGATGTCCTTAAAGGAATCAATATTACTGTTGATGAGGGAGACAGTCTGGCTGTTATCGGTGCGTCCGGAGTCGGAAAATCAACTCTTTTGAATATCATGGGTGCGCTGGAGCATCCAACAATCGGGAATGTAAAATATCAGGGTAAAAACATTAAGGAAATTGATGAATCGGGTATATGCAGTTTAAGAAATAAAGAGATCGGGTTTGTTTTTCAGTTTCACCATTTACTACCTGAATTCAATGCCCTTGAAAATACAATAATGCCTGCCCTTATCTCCAGGATTGGGATGAAGGAAGCAAAGGAAAGGGCAGAAAAAATACTTAAAAAAGTGGGGCTCAGTGGTCGCCTTAATCACAGGACCGGAGAACTTTCCGGGGGAGAACAGCAGCGGGTTGCTATAGCAAGGGCATTAATAATGAAACCAAAGCTGCTGCTGGCCGATGAGCCGACAGGTAATCTTGACCGGACCACAGGAGAAGAGATTATGGAACTCCTCCTTCGTATAAGCCGGGAACAAAGACTGAGTATGGTGATTGCCACGCATAATCAACGGTTAACTGAAAAAATGTCAACCGTGATTGAGATAACTGATGGTAGAATTTGTCAAAAATAAGGTGTGTATTGCAGATATTTTGACTGACTTCCTGTTTTTTATTGAAAGGCTTGGCAAATCAGGCCTTTCTCCCCATAAAAGGCCTTTAAGCCGCTTTTCTTGAAATATTATAGGTTTCCATGTCTAGGCAGTTTGATGCTATTCCGTTAATCATCTCTTCCGTTTTAATGTTTTCCTTTAACCACGTAACGATATTATCTGCCGATTCCTTAGGTATATCATGGTTTAAGACGGTATATTCTTCATGATTCTTCAAGGCATCATAATCATACCTGACTCTAACGGATTTTTTACCGGCAGATCTGGCTGAATCGTGATTTATCAGGTCTATTATCCTGAAAAGTTTGTTTACTGTTCTATGTCTATCCATTTTTTCCTCCATACTGCTAGAAAACTAGCCTTATAAATTTTTATTAATTTAATCATTAATATGCAATTTTAAAACCAGAAGGTTAGAACAATATTAGAAAAATGTTTTGTTCGGGATAAATTATCAGGTATGCTTTTATTCCTGGATATGGCATTTTTAAGCTTGATCTATCTTGTTCGGGGTAAAACCATTTTAAATATACTTCCTTTTCCCGGTGTGCTTTCAACAGAAATGGTCCCTGAATGCGTCTGCATTATGTGCTTCACAATCGCAAGTCCAAGACCTGTACCCCCCAGTTTTCTGCTTCGTGCCTTGTCGACCCTGTAAAACCGTTCAAAAAGCCGGGGAAGGTGTTCCTTTTCTATCCCCTTTCCCTGGTCAGCGACTTCTATTTTGACATTATTCTCATCCATAATACCTTTGATCGTCACTTTCTTGCCGCTGTCACTGTATTTTATGGCATTATCCAGAAGATTAACAACCGCCTGTTCAAGAAGCGATGAATTTATTTTCGCATCAATTGATTCATCACACTCCAGCTTAATTTTTATATCTTTTTCATCAGCGGTTGGCTGGCAAATTTCAATGGCTGTCTTTAAGACATTTATCACCTTTTCATTATCAAACTCGATGCCTCCGGATTCGGAATCCTTTTCTATTCTGGAGAGTTTTAAAAGATCATTTATGATGGCCTCAAGCCTGTTCACATGATTTGAGATGATGCCTAAAAAACGCTGCCTGTCCTGTTCAACAGTAACATCACCATCAAGCAGGGTTTCAACAAAGCCTTTTATTGCTGTTATAGGAGTCTTTATTTCATGGGAAACATTGGCCGCAAAGTCCCGCCTGATATTTTCCAGTTTTTTTAACCTTGTTATGTCATTCAATACAATAAGGGCGCCTATCTGCCTGCCGTCCCCGTCTACCAGCTTGGTGCCGTGACCGTTTACGTATTTTTCTTCCCCGGGAAACAGGGTTATTTCCTTTTCAACCGCATCATCACCGTTTATTACGTCCGCTACAAAATCATGAAAGGCTCTGTTCCTTATGGCTTCCTGAACACTGCGCCCTTGGGCTTCCATGTTACTGGTGCCGAATATCTCTTCTGCGGCCCTGTTGATACTGATTATATTTTCCCTGTTGTCAATGGCAATAATGCCTTCATCCATGCTTGCAAGAATTACCTCTATCTCATTACGCTGACGGGTTATGGTTGAGATACGGTTTTCAAGATCAGTTACCATTTCCTTCATTGCATTGTGGAGATTTCCTATCTCTTCAATATTGGATCTTGGCCGGCTGAAACGAAATTCGCCTTTTGAGATTCCTTCTGCGTTTTTTCTGAGTTCTTCAATAGGACGGCTGATCCTGCGTGATATAATCAGGCATACAATGGCAGTAAAAAAGGCGATAATAATTCCGCTTAAAATGATCTTTCTCTGTATCCGGTCTATTGCCTCATCAATTACATCAACCGGAATGGATGTCCTTATCACGGCCTGAAGCTGGTTCTTTTTATAGACAGGTATACCGACGTACATTAAATTTTTATCAAGGGTCAGGCTGTGTCTTGTTGATATTCCTTTTTTATTTTTTACCGCACCCAGGAATTCCGGCCGGTCTCCGTGGTTGTCCATATGAGCGGGATCGCTCTCGGAATCTCCTATGACCTTTCCTGAAGGCAATATAATGGTGATTCTTGTAGATGTTGATTCACCTATTTTCTTGCACAGTCTGTCTATTGTCAGCGGGTCAGGAGAATCAAGCAGGTTCTGTATCCTGTTTTCAAAAAACCTTGCCCTTATCTCCAGGTTATTCTCCGTCTGCTTAAGAAAAAATTTTCTGGAAGATACAGACGCATACCATGTTACGGATATTATGGATAACAGTATAATAAGCAGGTAGGAAGGATAAAGAACCCATATAAGTCGTCTTTTTTCAGCCAAATTTTACTCCTTGAACCGGTATCCCACACCACGAACAGTCTCGATATATTTCCCCGCAGGTCCAAGCTTTTTTCTTAAGCCGACAATCTGCACATCAACGGATCTGTCCGTAACAAAATAGTCGTCTCCCTTAACAGCATCTACAATCTGGGACCTTGTGAATACCCACCCGGGCCTTTTAACAAGAAAATTAAGAATGCCGAATTCCGTATAGGTGAGCTGCACAGGTTCATCATTAACCAGCACCTCATGCCGGCCCGTATGGATTTTAATATCATTGATTTCTATAATTTCCTTCTCATTGCTGACAGGCTTGGTTCTTCTTCGCAAGACAGCCCTTACCCTTGCCGTAAGAATTCTCGGGCTGAATGGCTTTGATATGTAGTCATCAGCTCCCAGTTCAAGACCTGTAACTATATCAGCCTCCTCGCCTTTAGCCGTCAGCATAATTATAGGAATATTTTTTGTATTGTTATCGCTTTTTAGGCTCCGGGCAACATCCAGCCCGTCTATTCCCGGAAGCATAAGGTCAAGAATAATTAAATCAGGTAATTTTGATTTCGCGTTATTTAAGCCTTCTTCACCTGTGGAGGCACTCAGGACATTATATCCCTCTCTTGTAAGGTTATATCTCACAAGCTCGAGAATATCCTCTTCATCATCTACAACCAGTATTTTTTCCTTTGGCATTTTATATCTCCTGGAGAGATTAATTTTTATTTAATCGTACAATACTAAAAATAAAAGGTTAGCAAAACGTTAGAAAAATGTAAGAATGATATTAGATGTTGGTGTCTCAAGAGAAAAATCCGGCTGTTTTCAAAAGCTTATTGAAACATCTCCATTTAATATTTTTTTAATATTTCCATATTTGCCTTCTAAAAGCAAACCTCCATCCTTATCAATTCCAAGAACTTTCCCTCCAATTTTCTCTTCGCCGGTATCAACAGACACATCTTTACCAGTTAAAAGAGATAACTGGTTACATCTGTTATTAAACTCCTCCAGCCTTTCATTGACTATATCATCATAAAGCGTTTCAAAGGTTCTTAATATTTCTGCAACTAATTGATTCCTTGATGTAACATTTCCTGTTTCATTATAAATACTTGTTGAAGGAAAAAGTATGTTTTTTTCTTTTTCAGGGTTCCAGTTTACATTGAGTCCCATTCCAAGAATCACATAATCAGGACTTTTTCCCCTGGCCCTGAATTCCGTTAAAATGCCGGCAAGCTTTTTATTGTTAAGATAAATATCATTCGGCCATTTAATGCTGCCGGATAATCCGTTTACACTTTTTATTGCATCTATTCCGGCAACTGCCAGAGCAAGGGTAAGAGAATAAATATTTTCAACCTTCATTTCGGGTTTTAAGAGAATGGAGACAAGTATGTTTTTATATGCAGGCGAAAGCCACTGTCTTTCCATTCGTCCCCTGCCTGCGGTCTGTTCCTCGGCAAGAATTACTGTCCCGTCACCGGCACCCTGATCGTATAATTCCTTTGCAGTATTGTTTGTAGATTCAAGGCAGTGGTGTACGGTTATATTGTTTGAGAATAAAGAATTCCCAAGAAAATTATTTATTATGTCTGAACTAAGTGGTTCCATTTTCATATTTTCATTGTCATTATAAGGTAAGACAAATACCCGGAATAACATATAAGAAGAGTAATGCCATTAAACCTGCTTATTGTATGTGTTTTTCTCATCATTATAAACGGCAGGAAACTTGTAAACATCATGACAACATAGTCTATTATTAAACCGCTCTCAACAAAACCGCCGGAAATAATTATCGGGCTTACAAGTGACACGGTACCAAGAACACTCAATATATTAAAAATATTGCTTCCTATAAGGTTGCCAATACTTATATCCATTTCCTTTCTTATAGCGGCTACAACGGATGTTGTTAATTCGGGCAAAGATGTACCGAAAGCAAGAAGGGTAAGGCTGATAAACTTTTCTCCGACACCAAGGACTTCCATTATCCTTTCAGCGCAAAATACTATTATCTTGGCACCGAAAGCGACACCGGCAATTCCTATTATAATCATAATAATCTGGGAGCTTCTTTTAGAAACATGCCCTATTTCATCCAGTTCTGCTGTAAAGCCGGTATTATCTCTGTTATTTTTATTTCTCTGTTTCATTGCGATTTTATAGCTCATCACGGTATAGGCAATAACGCCACCAAACAGAACCGCTCCTTCAACTCTTCCGATTATTGAATTCCAGGACAATAAAAGAAGAAATAATGAAATACCCATCATAACCGGTATTTCCCTTTTAACCACATCAACAGAACAGGTAATTGGCTGAAAGACAGTGGAAAGACCGAGTACCAGAGCAATATTACAGATATTGCTGCCTATTACATTTCCCACAGCCATCATGCTTCTTCCATCTAATGCCGATATAAGACTCACAACCAGTTCAGGGGCAGAAGTACCAAAAGCTACGACCGTAAGCCCTATAACAATAGGGGTTATGCCCAGGCTCCGGGCAAGGCTGGAAGATCCTTTGACAAGCCATTCAGCGCTGAAATAAAGAAGTATAAACCCTGCAATACAGATCAACAGATAATAGGTCATAAGATAATATTTTCCGTAATTTTTAATAATTCATAGATATAAATAACATACTATGAATATATATCGTTTTCTATAATATTTTCCTTGATTTAATAATCAAAAATATACCATATTGTAAAACACTTCCGTTTAAAAACAAAATTAACCTTAAACTTTTTAAACATCGGCTTGTTTTATTGTAATAATATTAGAGGAAAAATAGGAATCTCCTCTTTAGGTGCAAGAAAAGCAAACAGGACCTGCCATTATTCCTCTATTGTTTACTCTTATATACTTAGAAACATTTTTTAAAAAGGAGTGCATAATGAAAGAGGAAAATGAGGCCGTTCAGCAACTCCGGCATGATGACCTTGTCAGAGAAAACCAGGAAAAAACAAACGCTACAATAGAAGAAACCGCTTCCATTGGTGCTGTTGAACCATGGTTGCCCATTGAGACCAAGATGGTTGTTGGATCATTAATAATCGGAGGAGTGGCGCTGATTATACTTGGAATACTCGTCCATATTTTTATTCTGGGAGGACAATAATGGATAAGCAGATACGCTGGAACACTGGGATGGGCAGCACCGAGGACTGGTGGGCAGTATGGATCGGCCTGTTTTTTGTTGCCCTGGGCATGATAACTGCCGCAGCGGGAATTGATCTGACAGGATGGATAGTAAAATTCTCCGGGTGGGTGGACCTTTCAAAATCCTTCAGGGCCTCCAGTAAAGGCCTTATGTCTCCCGCTTTATCACTGATATTAAGTTACATAATATTCTCTGTTGCTACAAGTATCGGTGCAAAGTTCATGGGATGGAATATCAAAAGGTATTTCTGGGCATGGACTATAATATTCTGGCTGACTGTTATATTTTATATTATCGGACAGAATGCCTATATAGCATCAACATCCCTTGATCGTGCAAAGTATGGCATCAGCTGGAGCCTTTCACTTGGCGGAGCATACTATATTATTGCCCTGTTCGCAGGATTGTTCCTGGGAAATCTTACTCCTAAAAAATTCAGGGAATTTATCAAGGAGGCTGCAAAACCTGAATGGTTTATTAAGGTTGCCATCGTATGTCTTGGCACAAAACTCGGCTTAAAGGCTATTGAAGCAACAGGATTTGCCATGCATCTTCTTTTTGCCGGCTGCTGCGCCACAATAGCGGCATATTTACTCTTCTGGCCGCTGGCTTACACTGTCTGCAGAAAGATTTTTAAACTCTCCCGCGAGTGGGCTGCCTGCCTTGCTTCCGCTGTTTCCGTATGCGGTGTATCTGCGGCCATTGCAACGGGCGGAGCTATCAGATCAAGGGCTATTGTTCCTATCATGATATCTTCCCTGGTTGTTGTTTTCGCTGTATCCGAACTGGTTATTCTTCCGGGAGTATTGACTACATATATGTCTGATGAGCCAATAGTTTCCGGGGCAACACTCGGATTAACAGTAAAAACAGATGGTGCTGACGCTGCTGCAGGGGCCATACTTGATGAACTTATAAGAGCAAAAGCCGTGGAGAAGGGTATACACTGGGAAGAAGGATGGATACTTGCCTCCGCTATAATGACAAAAATCTGGATAGATATGTTTATAGGTATCTGGGCCTTTGTTCTCGCAATCATATGGGTTCTGCATATTGAGAAGCGTAATGGCGACAAGGTGATGAAATCGGAGATATGGTTCAGGTTCCCTAAATTTGTAGTCGGCTACTTTGTGGCATGGTTTCTTGTTATGGGGATAGGTTTGGCCGAATTACTTCCCTTTAAAAGCCTTGAATCAGCCCTTGGCCCGGTGGAAGGGTCTCTACGTAAATTCTTTTTTATGCTTACATTTACAAGTATAGGAATAGTGACAGATTTCAGGGAACTTGCAAAGGAAGGGCTTGGAAAATTAACTCTTGCCTATGGTACGGTTTTATTGATTGTTATTATACCCATAGGTTTTTTACTGGCATGGTTGTTTCATCATGGTATGATGCCGCCGGCAGCATGATTTTTTGTAAGGAATATCAGGTTAAATACCCCGCATAAAAAGCGGGGTATTTTTATTAAATATTAATGCTCCAGTTCTTTTTTTAATTCCCTGGTCATCAACTCCTTAACAGCTGACAGCGGATTCTTGCCTTTATAAAGGGTTTCGTAAACCTGATCCACAATCGGCATATCAACCCCTGTCTTTCTGGCGAGTTCATAGGCAGATACGGAAGTCTTTACTCCTTCCGCAACCATGTTCATACCTTCGGTTATTTCATCAAGGGTCATGCCCTTGCCTATCTTGAGGCCGACTGTCCGGTTACGACTCAGGTCACCGGTACAGGTTAAAACAAGGTCGCCTATTCCCGAAAGACCGGCAAAGGTCATTGGGTTTGACCCCATTGCAACACCAAGCCTGGTTATTTCCGCGAGACCCCTTGTGATAAGTGCTGCCCTGGCGTTAAGACCAAAACCCAGACCATCGGATGCACCTGCCGCTATTGCAATAACATTTTTAAGGGCGCCGCATAATTGAACCCCGGTAAGATCATCGCTTATATATACCCTGAACAGGTCCGTTGAAAATATGGTCTGAAACATTTCAGCCTGTGAAAGATCTTTACAGGCAATGGTAACGGCCGTGGGTTGTTTTGCTACAACCTCCTTTGCAAAGCTGGGCCCAGCCAGACACGCGAAGTTTTTTGTATATTCCGGTTCAAGAATGTCTTCCGCAACCTGGGACATTACTTTCAATGTATCATTTTCTATTCCTTTGGTTGCGGATATAAACTTCATCCCCGGCTTAAGATATGGCTTTAACTGTGTTAAAACTCCCCGGTAAAAATGAGATGGAACAACCATCATAATAATATCTTTATCCTTTAAAGCCTCTTCAAATGTTTTAACCGGATTCAGGCTGTCAACAAGCTTCATCCCGGAAAGGAACGTTTCGTTTATTCCATTATTCTTTATCTGTTCATATACATCATCTTCCCTGACCCACAGGTCAACTGTATGTCCATTGTCAGCCAGTAAATTTGCCAGTGTAGTCCCCCAGCTGCCGGCACCAATTGCACCTATTTTCATTGTTTTGATGTGCCCCATATTTTTTCCTTTTTAAAATATATTTACAATAAACTATTCAAACGATTCTATCTGGCAGTGTCCTAATTTGAAATTTTTATTTTCCATAAATGGTATACCAATTGTATCATAATAAATAAAGAGGATTACTAGTATTTCGATTCAATAAAAGAGTAACGAATCAATTTGCGAAATCAAATTTTTTCCAGCTATATACGACTGGTGCTTCATTTACTTCGGAAACCCATTTAAG
>JASFHE010000243.1:0-9033 GCA_050123415.1 Desulfobacteraceae bacterium
TACGCTCTATACAGGGAAAAGAATGAAGGCTTTTATGTAAGAGAAGACGTTGTTTCCATAACATCTAAATAAAGCTTTATTGGAAATGAGTTGCTTTAGAACCAACATCTCTTTTTACGTAGATGTTCATCAGGATATCCTATAAAAAACTAAAGGTTTCACTACCTATTTGCCGATAGTAGTATATATGTATATTAAGGTAATATTTTCCTGATGACCTGTGGCTTAACAACCAGTAAACAATTTGTTAAACTCCGCAGGCTTCATAAACCGGTCATATCGAAAAATAAAAATGAAGAACGAAATAAAACGACAAAGATCAGGTAAAATTGCACAAAGAATTTCACTATTTTGTATCGCAGTAAACCTGCCCCTTATAGCCTTTATTATGTTTGGGCCAAAGGAAGGCATGGAGGAGCTGGCAATTATTGTTCCATGGCTACTCACGGTCGCAGTTAATATCATTCTTATAATTCCGGCGTTGGCATTTGCTCTTTCTTCACGCAGACATTTGGCTAATATATGGATATATGCCTACTTTACCCTGTTCTTTGGATTTCATATTATTTTAATTATCCATGAAAGCCACCTGGCTGAACGTCTGCATCAACAGTTCATAAAAATTACGAACCCTGACCGGGCGGAATTCCACAAACTCCTCTCGGAGCTCCGGTATATACCAGACGATGATAAAGCATCGCGCGTAAAAGAATTGATTTTAAAGGATGTTGATGTAAATTCTGTTTTTCCGGGAGATAAATACACTCCTCTGCATAAAGCAGCATATAATGGAGATCCTGTAATTATTAAACTGATGCTTGATAAAGGCGCATTGGTCGATGCTCCGCCCGATGTGTCCATAACACCCCTGGGCAGGGCAATACAAAAAAATAACACAGAAGCTGCTCAGTTACTGCTCGGTAAAGGCGCAGATCCCAATAGGGGAGTCTCCGGTTATACTTATATTGTTAAGGCTGTTCAGAAACATAACTACGACATTGTTGAAGCGCTGTTAAAAGCCGGGGCGGCTGACCCGAACCTGAGGATATATGGACCTGAAAAACCTCTTATAATCGCAGCCATGAATGGTGATAAAGATATTCTGAAACTGCTACTTGAGAACGGGGCAGATCCGGAATATAAAATGTCCGCCAGTGGTACAGCCCTTGCTATTGCAGTTACCAAAGGATATCCGGAATGCGTTCGCGTACTGTTAAATGCAGGAGTAAAATTATCAGGCAACGGTCCCCGAGGCAGAGGAATACTGTCACTTGCAGCCACATGCGGAAATCCCGAAATTGTTTCTCTTATTCAAAAAGCTGCACAATCTGTTGTTGTTTTAAATGATTATGAAGAACCGTCTTTTTGCAATCGGTACCGTGATCTGAGGAAGGCTCTGGAAGAAAATCGGTTTGACGATTTTAAGAAGATGATCCAAATCGGGATACTCCCTGATTCTACCAGTGACCATGGGCATACTCTGCTTCAGTTGTTCTGTATGAACAGTCTGAGCAGGGTTATAAGGATGGACGTGCTGCCGGTAGTACAGTTTCTTATTGAAAATGGCGCAGACATGAACAGACGGTTAGGTGATGGCACAACACCCCTTATGCTTACAGTGCGTTACAGACAAACTGATCTCTTGAAATTGTTAATTCAAAAAGGCGCAGATATAAATGCAGTCAATAACAGCGGACATAATGCTCTTTATTATGCCAGGACAGGCAAACAAAAGACAATTGAAGAGATTCTTACTGCTTCAGGCGCAAAGTATGAAGAGTAAAAACCTTCTCGAAAAATATCTTCTCTATGGCGGATTACCGGTAGTTTATCTCAGCGAATATCCTGAAGAGGAACTCGATGCCTATGTTAATACCTACCTGAAAGAAGAGGTAATGGCAGAAGGTTTAATAAGAAACCTTCCTCCCTTTGCCCGTTTTTTAAAATCCATGGCCATGGCAAACGGAGAAGTTGTAAATTTTACAAAACTTGGTAATGACTGTCAGGTAGCTGCTTCCACAGTAAGGGAATATATATATCTCCTGGAAGACACCCTAGTTGGATTTTTACTTCCGGCATGGATAGAGTCAAAAAAAAAGAAAAGCCATTAAATCAGGTAAGTTTTATTTCTTTGATCCGGGAGTTACACATACTCTTTCCGGCACACAGGTACTCGACCGGAACTCAGATTTGTATGGTAAAAGCTTTGAACAGTTTATAGGTATGGAGATAAGGGCGTATCTTGGCTACAGAAGAATAAAATTATCTCTATCCTTCTGGAGATCGACCCATGGTCACGAAGTTGATTTTTTAATCGGGGAAAAAGTTGCAGTCGAAGTCAAGCCGGCGTGTAACCTCAACGGATGTTAAAGGTCTCAAAGTTCTTGCTGAAGAGAAGGTATTTTCTGACTTCTATCTGGTAAGTCATGATCCCGTTGAAACTAAAAAAGGCAATCTTCATACTATTCACTGGAAAAATTTTCTTGAAAGATTGTGGAGTGATAAAATAATATAAAACATAGACTTCAGACAATCAATGAGGCAGTATGAAAAAATACTTTATTATAATAGTAATCATTGCAAGCCTGATTTATGCGGGAATCCGGCACTCAAATAATAACTCTCCTGACAGCACCTTTTCAAATTCTGAAATATCAACAAATGACCAGTTTCTTGAAGATGCATTTAATAATGAAGAAAGCGGTATCCAGGTCAGAGGATCAGGCAGAGTAATAAGAATTCTGTCGGATGATAACGAAGGAAGCCGGCATCAAAAATTTATTATTGAGCTTGGTTCCGGCCAAACTCTTTTAATTTCACATAATATTGACATAGCTCCAAGAATCAATTCTCTCAGTAAAGGGAATCAAATTGATTTCTGCGGCGAATACGAATGGAACTCACAAGGAGGAGTTGTGCACTGGGCACACCATGACCCGGACGGAAGCCATGAAGACGGATGGCTAAAGCATGATGGAAGAACATATCAATAATCGTGAATGGGGATTTACAGCAATGTTCCTTAACGGGAATCTGTATTAAAGGCTTTCAAGATTCAAGACACGACCCCGGTCTTTTCCTTTTACTGTAAAAACTTTTGTAACAAGTCTCTTAGCAGCAGAGATATCGTCTAAAGCGATTTATCCTACAATCTCTTCTAAATCTTGGAGGGCAGGTTAGGTACCAGACACCAGACAATTGACACAACACCGTTCCTTTTCTTTTTTTCCTTTTTACCTACTTCCCCAACTCCGCTACAGGCCTCGGTATTTTAACGATAAACTGTTCACCTTCAATATCGTTAATTAATTCCGTATTTGGCTGTTCTTTAAGTGCCCTTTTAATTCCGGAACCGAATCCCCTGTATGGCATTGTATTTACACAATATGAAGCCAAGAGATTATTTCTTACAACGGCGTTCCCTGACTTTATGTTTTCAACTGTAAGGTTGTTGGGTAGTGTGCCGGGGCTGATTATTTCTACACGGTTATCAAATATCATCAGTCTTATTGGAGAATTTTTCAGGTAATCACGATGCACCAATGCATTTTGTAAAAGCTCTTCGAGAGCGATCTTTGAAATTTCAAGCCTACCCAGTGTATTAAAATCCTGCCCTTGCTGACTACCCTTTAAATTACTAGTGAAGAACGACATCCCTTTGTCAAATAAATCAGGAATGGTACCTGCTAAATCTTTACTATCCCTGTAGTCAGTGCCTTCAATATCATTGCCAAAAAAAGAAACAGCTTTAATACAAAATACGGGTTTGTATTTTTGAGGATATTTTGCAAAATAAAGAAGACCACCAAGGGTTAATCTGTTATTCCTCGCTACACTTATATTATTTACAATCTGTTCTATATTTACATCGATTTCTTCAAAAGATTTTTCAAATACCTTGGCAGAGTATTCCCTTACCTTGCCCATATCAATATCTTCTATAGAGGTATTTGGAATCTCCATTTCATCTGCATATAAGTTGCCTCCACTCTGGAAAAGGCGGAGCAATTCATTATTATCTGTAACTTTCCTTTTGTCTGCTCCTTGTTTTATCCAGATCCTCAACTCTCTGTCTTTATATGGTTTACTCACACCTTCTTTAACATGTACAATAAGAATATTCTTTTTTTCACCTGATATTTCAATAGGAACAACCTCCGTCTCGATATAAATCAGCGGAATAATATTATTCGTGGCGACATTTGAGGCAAGCTGACCTGTTTCCTGAATTTTTTTATAATCCAGGCCGATTATTTCACCTGTTTTGTCTTTAATGCCAATTAATATAAGCCCTCCAAGAGAATTGCTCATTGCCACAAATTCGGCTGCCAATGCATCAGATGAGCTGATAGATTCTTTAAATTGGACTTTGCTTGTTTCGCCGGTGCTTATGATTTCAAGGAGTTCAAGTGCATCCATTATTTTTTACTCCACAATTCATATATATTCTTACGACGACGGAATGCCTCTTCTCCGCCTTCCATAATTGTTACTATCTGTTCCTGCGTTTCAGGATTGTCGATGGTTCCAGAAACAGTATGTATTTTTGACTCCGAATAATTGCATGAGACTATCTTTTCACTGTCGCCCAGTACAGGGATATTTGCATTGTGGGTCGCAAATATAAACTGCATATTTCCTTTTAATGTTTTTATTTGCTTTATAACATCCTCATAAATAGTCTGATTGTCCAGATCATCCTCTGGCTGATCGATAATTAATACATCTGTCTCTTTCTGAGCCAAAAGGAATAAAATGAGCGCAGTTGCTCTCTGACCAAGAGAATGGTCTCCCAATGGTTTATTATTATATTTTATCGTAAACCTGTCCTCTATACGGAATGTCAGCAATTCAAAATAATTTTCAATAAACCGCCTCTTAAATTCACTAATCAGATTATCGCTAATATTGAGTTTCAGGTTAATCGAATCAAAATCACGATAAATTTCTATGAAATCCAGATATTGAGATTTAATATTATCATAGGTCGCACCCCGTATTCCGGAACCTGAAAATATTTTTCGCAGCTTTTCTTCGAAAATATCTTTCCTGCCTTTATATTCGACTGATATGGACAGACTCTTTTCATACTCATTAATACGGGATACTTCCTTTTCAAGGATTTTATATTCGTCATGCCACAATTTGTTTAATTCGGATATTCTATCATTCAGGACCTTATTCAGTTCATTTCTTCGTTTCTCTGACTTGTCAATTTCAATAAGTTTTAATTTTGAGGTCTCGATCTTCCGGTTCAATTTGAGAAAGTCATCCGGACTCAAATTAGGCACATTAATCTCACGCTTGATTCTTGCGAATTCTTCTTTTAGACTTTCCTTTTTCTCCTGAAGGCTTTTATAAAATTTTTTAAATTCGGCTGTGTAGTTGTCTATATTAATTTTAATTTCATTCAATTTATTGAATTCATCCGATATTTGTTTAAATACTTTTTCTGCCTGTTTAAAAATTTCTTTGTTTTCATCAGATTCAAATTTGGTGTTTTGAAAAAAGTACTGATAATTGTTTATCAGATCATGCAATAAATTTTGAAAATTTGATAACTCACCGGTAATGTCATTATACCTTGAAATGTCTGACTCAAATTTACTTTGCTGCTTAAGCTTTTCTTCTACACCTTTTTCTTTAAATTCTTTGAGCTTATACTCAGCATCTTTTATGGATGCTTCAACTTCCTTTTTTATTTCATCAAGACTTTCAAGTTTTTTAAGTTGAGTTAATAGATCTTCGATCTCGGAAATTTTTAGATTTTGTGCCTGTTTGAGACTGTCCAGTCTGTTGCCTATTAATTTTTTTATCAGGTCAGCTTCAAAATCAATATGTTTGCTGGAAAGGTCTTTCTGACCAAAGTAAACCGGAGTTTGAAAAACTGTGTTTATTGAAGGGACGTCTATTCTCAAATTGTTTTCAAAGATATCCTCTTTCTGCCCGTAAATTTTTTCAATTCTATATTCTTTTTTAAGGCTGTTAATGACATCAACAATAACTTTTCCGCCGCTTTTCAGAACATGTTCAATAAGGCCGTTTTTATAATCTTTATCACTAGCCTGATTACTTAAAGAAATACCAAGGGTATATCTTAAAATTTCCAGTATTGATGATTTACCGCTTCCCCTGATTCCAATAAAGCTGTTCAATTCCGGAGAAAAATCCAGTTTCGTTTCATTGAGCAGTCCTCCCTCAAAAGAAATAGATTTAATCCAGGCATTTTTAATTTCAGGCTTTTCTTTCGGTCTGACGCGATTATGATGATCAATAAGGCAATACTTTAATGTTTCAAAACTGTAACTTCCGAGCTTCACATAGGTAATTCGCCCGCTTCCAATAGATTCTATTCCACCTTGAGCGTTATCAGAGCCCTCAATGCAGGCGAGTTCTCTATTTGTAAATTGGATAATTTTATTATAGTTCTCCCTGTTCCCGCTTTTCTGCAGAGCAATGACTTTATTGAATTCATCTGCTTTGATAAAGGCTTCAAGAGTACGTCCGTCAAGGACCTTGAAAAGACCGTTAACATCGTCTGGATGTGGCATAACAAGAAAGTAATCAATGCCTATCTTATCAAGCGCTTCAACTGTTTCTTTAAGCGAAAAGCCGGAATTTGGGTAAGGAGGAGTGTTATAATTGTCAATGCCATAAAAAGCATTTGTAATAAACAAATTAATATTATCGTTCTGCCCCTGATACCATCGATCATCAAAAACTATCAGTAGATGTAAGCCTTCCTTTAAGGAAAATTCAATCCCGGGGAAAAGGCAGATATCTTTTTTTTGCGCTACTTTTTTTAACGCCAGGAATTCATCTCTATCAAATTTATTATGATTCGTTATTACTCCAATCCGTGTATCAGTTTTTCCCATCCTGGCAATATATTTTTGTATAAATTGATCATCGTCTTTATACTTTTTATCATATTCACGATCCGCCCTTGTGTGCATGTGAAAATCAGCTTTCAGCCATACAGCTCCATTTTTGAAAATATCGTTATCTTCTACCATGTCATTTCACCTTGAATTCAATACCAGCATCTTTTGTATGCAATACGGTATTTGTTTTTAGCCAGTTGTTTAATAAAAAGCCGATCAAGCATTATTTATTTACAGGGGGATTATTCAATAATCTTTTAATATCATTTTTTGCGATTTTAACAAGTAAAAGAAAAAAAGAAAAGGGTATAAGCAAATGAATATTATCCATTGTTGACGCATAGAACCTTCTTGGGCACTATATAATTTATACAAAACCACAAATATAGGGGAATCATTCGGCTTTTTTCAGATCGGTACTCAGTTATTGTTCACTTGTCTCAAGAAGTGTGAGAAAATCGGGGCTTTTCCTTCTGGAGAAGGATACCCTTATAATTCAATTGAACGTCTATGCATTAATGTGCCATTCCTTAACTCTTTTAGCTTTAGACAAATTGGAGGTAAATCATGGCACTAAAAAAGGATAAATATACATTTATAGTAATATGGTCTGAGGATGATAATGAATATGTAGGCTTATCTACTGAATCTCCTGGTTTAAGCTGGTTATCTGCATGAACCTCTTTACGTCCCCCTTTATTGTTAATCTTTTTTACCCGAATTTACTTCATCCTGGATTTTCCGCATCCAGCCGGCAATGCGCACTTCCTTCCCTGGAAAAAACTCCATGACATATGGCTTGATATCTATTATCGGGCTTTGGTCCACGGCATCCAGGCCAATGACATGCAGGACATTCCCTTCTCTTTTATCCAGTTTAACAACAGTCATCAATACCGGATTGGGCCTAGCAGGGCTGCATGTTGAAAAAATTCCCATCAGGGGATTTTCTTTTCTTCCCATGGGATGAACGTGTTTCAGGAGACGGCTCGTTTCAGGCACTTTATGAGCCCAGTATAGCACCGTGATATGAGAATACTCATCAATGCCATCAAGAAGCGGGACATACTCTTCTTTAATAATAACTTCGGATATTGCCATGTATGATGCATTTACCCTCTCCTTTACATCATCCATTTCACCCTGCATCTCAATACCATTCTCCCCAGCCTTTAAGAAAGGTTCCTGCATTTTATTCCTGACAACACCTACTGCCCTCAATATCATGCTGCCTGACATCTCGTCTGTCTGATTCGATAACTTACCTGTACAATCCATTAATTCGCTCCATTATTACTGGTGATTGATATTCCGCGGCCATCAACCTGATAATAGTTATTGCCGCTGCATTTCAGACAATAATCCTTTTTATCCCCTGTGTCCACTGCTTTGGATGCCATAATCATTTCTCCGCATCCCGGACAGATGACACTATCGGTTATGGGCGCATATGCCGGCAGGGAGGGGCGAACACTTTCAATAAAAAGAATTTCTTCATAGGAAACCGACAGGACGGCGAATGCTGCTTTATAACCCATATTCTTGAATGCTGTTTCATCCCCTGCCGTGCCCTGCCGGTTTTTAATAACCTTTTCCATGAGCGGATAAAATTCCGGAACAAGTTTATTAATACAGGATTGGAAATCCGGTCTCACACACACGCGAACTCCTTCCTCTTTTCCACGTATGGCAAATGTTACCGCAAGACGGCCAAAATCGCGGAATACAAGGGCATTATTGCCAAGGGTGCAGCCTGATACAACCTGGACTCCATCGGCAAAACAGGCATTGCACTCAACTATTGCCATAAGGTTTTCCAGTCCGTCCGAAAGCATAATCCCCTTTTCCATCCGCCTCAGACCGCACACAGAGGCCATAACCCCCAGGGCGCTGCCCGGACAATAGTGGCCGTGAATCTCTGCTGTTTTATTTAAACACCATGCAGGATCATTATTTGTTATTGCCCGGATAATCTCTTTTCTGGGATTTTGTTTCCGGTATTCCATTTCGAATTGATTCATATGAGCCTCTTGCAAAATTCAATATAATTGTCATTCTGCGAAAATCCATATTTCATAACTGCTTGAAATTATTAGATCTAACTTTTCGTTGACATAATAATTTATGGTAATAAAGGAATTTTGCAAGA
>JASFHE010000244.1:0-9011 GCA_050123415.1 Desulfobacteraceae bacterium
GTGGCGATAATAACAGCATCAGGATTTTCCGCCAGTACGGTGTCAGCATCGACTTCAATGCCAGGCCTGAAATCAATATCAAGCTTATTGACCTGGCTTAGCAGCCATCTTGTAACTCCTGTTATCTCCTGTCTTCCGGCAGCCTTTCCTGCGATAAGATTCTGGCCGCCCGGATCTTCATTTTTTTCAAAGAGAATCACTTTATGTCTTCGAAGGGCGGCTGTCCTTGCTGCTTCAAGCCCGGCAGGACCCCCGCCCACTATCACAACCTTTTTCTGCTTTTCACATGTTTTTAATTTTCCTATTCCCAGGTGTTCTTCATAACCCACCGCCGGATTTTGAAGACACCCGAGTGTATACCCCAGCCCCATACGGGCGATGCATCCCTGGTTGCATGCAATACAGTGCCGTATATCATCTGTCCGTCCTTCCATTGCCTTGTTGGGGAGTTCAGGATCACAGATAAGCGCCCTTACCATTCCGATCATGTCTGCCTGTCCTGCTTCAAGAATATTTTCTGCAAGGTGAGGATCATTGATCCTGTTTGTGCAGAAAACCGGAAGATCAATAACCGAGCGTATAGCAGATGCCAGGGGAACAGTATAGGCAAGAGGTGTGTGCATGGAACCTTCAACAAGAAACAGGTTATAAAAGGTTCCGATACTTAAATCCATAAAATCAAGCTTGCCTGTCTCTTCAACCCGGGCGGCTATTCTTTTAGCATCTTCAAGAGTAATACCGCCTTTTGGGTGCATCTCATCCGCATTCAATCGTATACCCAGCGGGAAATCATTGCCTACTGCCTTTCTGACGGAATCTATCACTTCAAGGCAGAACCGCATACGATTTTCAAAGCTTCCGCCGTATTCATCTTCCCTGTGGTTTGTTGCAGGTGAAAGAAACTGCCTTACAAGTGAGCTGTGTCCGAGCTGGAGTTCAATACCGTCAAACCCGCCTTCAACAGCATAGACAGCGCTCCTCGCGTAATATTCACAACACTCTTTGATGTCTTCGATCTCCATCTCCTTGGATGTTTCGCGGAACAGAGGATCTGCTCCGGGAGAAGGCCCCCATACCGGAAGCCTCGATATGGTGCCGTCTGCCTGCATTCCATTATGATTAAGCTGTGCGAATATCCTGGTGTCATACTGATGAATAGAGTGGGTGAGTTTTTTGTACCCGTGAATCACTTCCGGATCAAATGCATCAACAAGCTTGTCATAGGCATGGTCAGAAGGGTGAACTGTAAGCTCTTCGGTTGTTATAAGGCCGCACCCGCCCTTTGCCCTTTCAGTGTAATAATAAACATGACGATCGCTTATCTTCTGGTCTTCGCCAAAGTTGGTCATATGGGCGGCAAAATGGATGCGGTTCGGGACAATCAGGTTTCCGATCTTGCAGGGGCTGAAAAGGTATCTGAATTCACTCATATCAGTTCACCTACCCTTCTTGCCTCGATAAACGCCATGTCAATGCCCCTGGGAGCCACACAATCACCCACCCGGTAAAGCTCTTTTACCCGGCCTTTCAGATCTTTATATAATTTATCATTAACCCTGTTTCCCATGTCCAGGACTATTGTGTCGTAGCCTTCAAGAATAACCGGTTTATTGGTATAGATATCTGTGCACTTTACCTTCTTTGATTCTATTTTTTCGGTTCTTAAATCCGAGGCAAAGGTAACTCCGCTCTGGAGAAGTCTCTGCCTTGTCAAAGAAAGATCTCCAAGGGGAGAAAGCTCTATCCCAATAAAAAGTTCGCTGGTGATCATGTGAACCTTTTTGCCCTGATCTGCAAGATACTCCACTGTTGATGCAGCATGGTGTCCGCCGTTTTCATCAATAAAGAGTACTTTTTCTCCTACAGGATATACGCCATGAAGGACCTCCCATACATTGAGGACAGAGGGAGGTTCATAATCACCAGGAACGGGTTTCTTTCGCGGACTGGAACCGGTAGCAATAATCACAGCATCAGGGTTTTCATTAAGAATTGATTCGACAGTTGCTTCGGTTTCTGTAATCACCGGGATTCCGAGTTTTTCTATCATCCTCGAAAGATATGTTATAATAGCACCCATACCCTGACGTTTGGGTCTTTTCTTAATGAGATTAATCTGTCCCCCGATTCGGCGGTCTTTTTCAAATATTTTAACACTGTGCCCTCTTTCTGCCGCTGTTCTGGCAGCTTCAAGACCAGCAGGTCCGGCGCCGATTACAATAACCTTTTTACATGCGGCATCTTTTTTATCTTCTGTTTTCAGGCCCAGTGTTTCAAAGCCCGCTTCCGGGTTCTGTATGCACCCGATTTTCTTTTTATTATTTACCCTGCCGATACAACCCTTATTATCCCTTACACAATAGCGAATATCCTTAACACGGCCTTCCTTTGCCTTGTTAATCATATCAGGATCACAGATAAGGTTACGGATAAAACCAATTGCGTCGGCCTGCCCCTTTTCAAGTATCTCTTCTGCCATCTGTGGTGAACTTATCTGATGACTTGCAATAACAGGGATATCAACAGCTTCTTTAAGGTGTTCCGATGCGTCTATTGTAAAACCAAAGGGAGTGTGCATGGAAGCCATATAAAGATGGAGATTATAATAGGTTCCCACGGTTGTGTTCATATAATGAGCAAGTTTCTTCTCTTCAAAGACCTCTGCAAACTGCTTTGCCTCTTCCGGTTCAATGGCTCCCCAGAATTTTTCATCAACACATAACCTGATCCCTACGGTAAAGTCCTGACCGGCAGCAGCCTTTACAGCTTCGAGCACCTGAATAGGAAACCTCATCCTGTTTTCTGTGCTGCCGCCATATTCGTCCTGGCGCTGGTTTGTAAGGGGAGATAAAAACTGTCGCAAGAGTGATTCGGCACCCATATCTATCTCTATGCCGTCAAATCCTGCGTTTTTGGCTATCTCTGCTGACCTGGCAAAAGAATCGATCACCACCTGAAAATCTTCAGGTTCCATGGGTTTTGATACCTCTCCAAAACTGATATCGGAATTGGCGGATGGCCCCCATATTTCTTTTCTTGTTATTGCGCCGCTGCTTTGGAAACCATGATGATTAAGCTGGGCAAAGACACGAGTGTCATGTTTGTGAATAGAGTCAGTAAATTTTCTAAACTCCTTTTCCACTCCGGAATCATAGAAGTTGATCAGGGATTCCCACGGCCGGTTATCCGGATGAATGCAAAGCTCGCCCAGTACAATCAAACCGCAACCGCCCACGGCCCGTCTTGTATAATAGGCAAGGTGCTTATCATTAAGTTCACCGCGTTTTGAAAAGCAAGTCCTGTGAGCAAGAAAACATGCCCGGTTGGGTATAGTTATATTACCGAATGAAATGGGTTCGAAGAGCCGGTCATACATATCTGTTCGGCCTTATGCGGCACTTTTAGTGCCTATTTTCAGGTTAACAAGACATTCCGGGTCCGGCATATTTATATCATTATAGGTATGGTAAGCCATGGCCGGACAGCCTCCTCTGCAGACATCAAATCGATAACAGTCAACACATGATTTCACATTGATGTTTCTGAACTGATCAAGTATGGACGAAGTGTCCCATATCGCTTTAAAGGATTTTTTGCGGACGTTTCCAGACAGGAAAGGAAGCTCCTGCAAAAAGGCACATGGATAAACATTTCCGTCAGGTGAAACACAGCAAGTCATTTTTGCCGCACCGCACATATCAAGGCCCTTCTCTCTCCTGTGGTCCGAGGTCAGACAGAAGAATGAATCACCTGTCCTGACAAGGTCGTGCCCTTCAAGCCATTCGGCAAAATACTCAAGCTGTTCCGGTGTAGGCCCGAGGTCCGCCTTGCTTGACTTTCCCCTGCCTGAAGGTCTGAACCGTGAAACACGAAGCTCCGCGCCATACTCTCCGGCCATATCTCTCAGGGTTTCAAGCTGTTTAAAGTTTGTGCGTGTGAGGACGGTGTTTATACTGAATTTTACTTTACTGGCTGTAAGTGCCTTGATTGCACTGAGGACTTTTTTATATGTTCCTTTGCCACGGATACGGTCGTTTGTCTCCTCATCAGCACCATCCAGGCTGACCTGCAGGTAAAGCATATCCATTGCCGAAAGCCGTTTGGCAATGCTGTTATCAAGGATAGTACCATTTGTACTCACACAGGTAACCAGACCTTTTTTGTGGCTGTAATCAAGAAGATCAAGAAAGTCTTCTCTTATGAAGGGCTCGCCGCCGCCGATATTCACCTGAAAAACCTTAAGCGCTGTCAGATCATCAATGAGTTTCATACACTCTGCAGTATTCAACTCATCTTTTGAACCATCCCCTGAATTTGAAAGGCAGTGCACACAACGCAGATTGCACTTGAGAGTGATTTCCCATGTAACATTAACAGGAGCCCTTAGACCGTTTTTTGCCATTTCAGCACTCAACGATAACCCCTTTTTCCGATAACTGGTCAAGCATTTTCTTCAGTTCTGAAACCTTTGCCTCGCCAATATAGTGCTTATTATTCTTATCTATCCATTCTTCAATTGTCATGTCCCCCTCAAAAAAAACAGGGGAAATAAGATCACCTGAAGAAATAAAATAAAGCCGGGGGCCATTCATTCTATAAAAAAGAAGACCAAAATCCTCTTCCCTGACCTGAGAGCCCCTGGCTAGCTTGTATTTTGTTTTAAACATCCAGGCTAATACACCCCGCAGATACCATCGATTGCCATTTCCTCAATCTTGATTTCGGTAGTGCTGAAGATATCGTCTTCTTTTGTTTTTGAGCTGTCGGCATCTACAGTCTCTGATATATTTACAGCCTGCTTTTCCTGTTCTTTCATTTTTAATAAACCTCAATATTAAGTTAATTTATTAAGACAACATATATTAAAATCAATGATTTATCAATTAACTCCGTTCTCTGTACACAGCTACTTATCCTGCTCCTTTATGCTTGTATCAACCGGTTTACCTGTAACCGGGTGCACATAATGGAAAGGAGGGATATATACTTCCGGAAAATCACCATATACCTCGGTTGGCGGAAGATCCGGCGGACAGCTTGGATCAGGCTTTGGAATAAAGTTCTCGTATTCCACGCCCCAGCCCTTGTCAAAGGGTGTCATGTAGGTCGTATACACATGCATTGTTTTTGCTTTCCAGATACCATCTTCTTTAACATAGGTATTTTCATAGGTTCCTTCAGCCCAGAAGGCTTTTTCCTTCCACTTTCCTACCTGTGCGAACATGCGCCATCTTCCCCTGGCAGTCTTGCCATCGGGATCAATATTTACTATACCCTGAAGGTTCATGTGGTTCATGAGCAGTCCGTACTGAATTCCGTTCTGGCCATCAGGCATAAGATCCATCAATTTCCTTATGTTCTTTTTACCTATGTAAACGCCTCTCTGGGCAAGTTCAAGAGATCCGTCATCGCTAAAGCAGTCAACAAGTTCATCCCACATCATTTTATCCAGATAATACCCGTATGCCCTCTGGAGTTTTTTAATGGCCTCAACATCCTCGAGAACCTGAAGCTTCTTCTCAAGTTGTTCTACCTTTTCCTGTAATTTGACGATCACTTCGGAATTTTCCATAACACTCTCCTATGTTTGAAAAGACTACTCAGAAAAAGTCTTTCCCTTGCGCCATGCGCCCTGTGTCTTTAGCCCGATTTATTTATATTCGTAAAAACCTTTTCCTGTCTTGCGCCCATGCCATCCTGCGATAACCATCTGTTTCATCAGGGTTGGAGGAAGATACTGAGTATCTTTGATTTCTTCATAAATGGTCATCGCGCCGCGATAAACAGTATCAATACCGATCAGGTCAAGAAGAGTCAAAGGACCCATTGGATGACGAAGCCCCTGTGTAATAAGGGTATCAATATCTTCCTTTGTACCGACACCAGCCTCAACCATACGTACCGCGTTTAACAGGAAGGGTGTCAGTATCCGGTTTGAAAGGAAGCCGGGAACATCCTTTGATACGACCATTGTCTTTTCAATTGAATCCAGAAACTGTCTTGTAACATTGGTTGTTTCTTCTTCTGTTGAGATCGCATTTATGACCTCAACAACCTTCATAAGGGGCACGGGATTTGAAAAATGTGTACCTATAACCTTATGGGGCCTGTTGGTTGCGGCTGCAATATTAATAACACTTATTGTTGATGTATTTGAGGCAAGGATTGTATGTTCGGGGCATACCTTGTCGATCTCTTTAAAAACATTCTGTTTGATTTCAAGGTTTTCTACAACCGCTTCAACAACATAATCAACATCAGAAAATTCATCCAGTGAAAGAGTCCCTTTTATCCTTGATTGAATATTCTTTTTTTCATCTGCAGTGATTCTTTCTTTTTCCACGGATCTTGCCAGGACCTTTTCTATTGTAGCAAAACCTTTATCAAGATATTCGTCCTTTGTATCCATGACTATTACATCATAACCTGCCTGAGCACATACCTGGGCGATTCCGCAACCCATGATACCGCAACCGACAACGCCGACCTTCTTTATATCCATATTTTATCTCCTTCAATCCTTATTCAGACTGTTAATATTTTATAAAATTCAGGCTAAAGGTTTTCGGAAAAAAGAAGTTTTAAACCCTGAACCTTGAACCCTGAACCTTGAACCTTGAACCTACTTTTTAAGTATCGTAACCGCACATGCGGCATTGTCATCCATTGTCCAGCCTCCCGCGTTTTCAACCAGGCCTATCTGAGGATTATTGGCAACCTGCCTCTTTCCTGCCTCACCCCTGAGCTGGGTAACTATCTCATATACCTGCGCCAGCCCTGTCGCTGATATTGGGTGACCTTTTGCTGCCAGACCACCGCTCGGGTTCACGGGAATTCTTCCTGTCAGTGAAGTATGCCCTTCATCTATCATCATTCCGGCTTCACCCGGTTTACAGAGATGCAGTTCTTCATACATTCTCAGTTCTGCAGGGGACATGGCATCATGAACTTCCACAACCTGTATATCCTCAGGCCCGATACCTGCCTTTTCATAGGCCTTAAGGGCAGCTCTTGTGGTTATTTCTTCATGTTCCTGACCCGGCACATTATATGTACCTGATACAAGTTCACATGCAGCTATATTAATAGGCTGTTTGCTGGTAATTTTTGAAGCAATTTCCTTGCTGCATACGATAGCGGCTGCAGCACCATCAGCCATGGTAGAACACATAAACTGTGTAAGAGGCTCTGCTACAACGCGTGAATCGAGAATCTGTTCAACCGTCATTGCCTTCTGGAACTGGGCGTAGGGATTTAACGATCCGTTATATTTATTCTTTGCAGCGACCTTGGCAAAATGTTCCTTTGTTGCGCCTGATGCTGCCATCCATTTTTTAAGCTGAAGTGCATAGAGCGCAACAAACATAAAACCGAACTTGGCATAGACTGTTCCGGCAGCCATTGTCTGGGCCGATTTTGCGGAGTCTCCGCAGAACAGTTTTTCAACACCAACTGCAAGAGCGATATCGGCATTTCCTGAGGCAACTTCCATATAGGCACCCCTGAGGGAAGTTGATCCTCCGGTGCATGCATTTTCTACATTAATGACAGGTATTCCGAAAATACCGGCTGATGTTAACACATGCTGGCCTATGGTCCCCTTGAGTTCTGTAAGCTGCTGCCCGACTGCATTTGCTACATAGGCAACTTCAATATCTTTTATTGAGACACCGGCATCATTCAGGGCTGTCCATACTGCCTCACGGCCCAGGTCTTTCATGTCACGATCTTCAAATTTTCCAAAACGGGTCATTCCGACCCCTATAATTGATACGTCTCTCACGGCTATCCTCCTTCCCTTTATTGACCAGCAGGTTTAAATTGATAACTGATCAGTTCGTTGCCTTGTTCATCTTCCCTTACCTTGTCTATGACCATTTCCATTTCCATTCCCATAGTCAGGGAATCTTCGGTTGGTTCACAGCCGGTAACGAGGGACCATATCTTCGGGCCATTCTCAATATTTATATAGGCCTGGATCGAAGGCATCTGAAAACCGGGTAATGCTGCCTGGACAATACTGAAACTGTCCAGAGTTCCTTTACCTTCAAACTTTGCTTCTTCCATGGTGTCCTGAACCTGGCACACGGGACAGACCGGTGTTTTGGGAAACGCGGTGAGACCGCATTGCTTACATTTATTGCCTATCAGGTACGGCTTTTCATCACCTGAAGCCGCTTCTATAAACAATCCTTCCTGTATTGGTATCCTTTTTTTATCCATATCTTTCTCCGTTTTTTTCTACAAATAAAAATTTTAATCTTGTCAACGAATTTGAATATTTTGAAAATAATTCAATTCATCGTAATATTTTCAGGTGGAGTATAAAACACCACCCTACGAAAACAGTCAATTGCCAACGTAGAGTGGGGTTTTATACCCCACCAGGTTTTTTTAAATGTTACAAACTGCCTGTGTAAATAATGTTATCCTCTTCCAGCTTTTCTATTTCCTCTTTGCTGTATCCTATTTCCTTGAGAATCTCCATTGCATCCTCTCCCCTCTTCGGGGCAAACTTTTTTATACTCCCCGGAGTTCCGGAAAGCTTGATTGAAATACCTGCCTGTTTCACTTTCCCCAATTCAGGATGTTCCAGCTCAACTATCATGTTCCTGTGTTTTAATTGCGGATCACCAGCAAGTTCATCAAATTCGAGCACCTTGCTTACAGCAATATCCGACTGAGTCAGTATATCAAACCATTCGTCCCTGGTTTTAGTGAGGAATTTATCTTTAAACGCGTCTGTTACCTCATCAAATTTTTCAACTTCTCCATGAAAGGGAATCATGTCTTCGCAATCCAGCGCCTTGCAGAGATTCACAAAAAACCATGGTTCCGAACATCCCAGGCTTAACTTTTTGCCGTCCTTTGCCTCATATATATTGTAAAAAGGGACGGTCCCGGTACTTACCATATCTCTTTCATCAGGCATTTTATTGTTCATGGAGTAGGCGGCAAAATAAGGGCCGAGCTGGGAAACAACACCATCGGTAATTGATATATCCACAAAC
>JASFHE010000245.1:0-8996 GCA_050123415.1 Desulfobacteraceae bacterium
AATCCTGCCCTTGGATTAAGGGCGATAAGATTCTGTCTCAAGGAACAGGAAATTTTTAAAAGCCAGCTAAGAGCCATCTTACGGGCAAGCACCCACGGTAATATAAAAATAATGTTTCCTATGATATCGGGAGTCCAGGAATTTTTAGACGCAAAAAGGATACTGTCACAGGTGATGGAAGACCTTGATAAGGAAAATGTCCCTTATGATAAAGATATAAAAGTAGGCGCCATGATCGAAATACCATCTGCCGTAATGGTCGCGGATATCCTGGCGGAAAGTGCGGATTTTTTCAGTATCGGCACAAACGACCTTATTCAGTACACACTGGCAATTGACCGCAGCAATGAAAACGTTGCCTATATGTATGAACCCTATCATCCTGCGGTTATTAGGATGATTATGAAAATAGTCGGCGCTGCTAAAGACGCAGGGATAGAAGTGTCACTATGTGGAGAAATGGCAAGTGATCCGTTCTGCATCCCCATCCTGCTTGGGATGGGCATTAATGAACTCAGTCTTACCGCTACGGGTATTCCGCTGATAAAAAAACTGATACGGTCACTTTCCAGGGAAGAAACTGAAAAGGACCTTGAAATGATATCAAGGCTGAAAACCTCTGAGGAAGTAAGAAAATATATTCTAAAAAAAACAAAAGATCACCTTCCGGATATTGATGAAGAAAAATTAGCGATAAATTAGCAATAAACTTTTTCCGGTTTAATTTTACATTTGAGCTTAAGACAGTAATGAGTATAAAAATAGTTTGTCAGAATAAAAAAGCCTCACATGATTATTTCATTGATGAAACCCTTGAAGCAGGCATGGTACTTCTCGGACCCGAAGTAAAATCTCTGAGAGATGGAAGGGCAAACCTTGTTGACGGATATGCAAGGGTTCAAAACGGGGAAGTTTTTCTGCATAATATGCACATAACCGCCTACCCCTATGCCCATCACCTTAACCTTGATCCCAAACGGACAAGGAAACTTTTACTTAACAAAAAGGAAATAAAAAGACTCATTGGAAAAACAAAAGAAAAAGGTTATGCCCTGATCCCGTTAAAGGTCTATTTTAAGGGAAGCCGCGCAAAGATAGAAATAGGCCTTGCAAAGGGCAAAAAGAAATATGACAAACGCCAGTCTCTCAAAGAAAAAGAGCAAAAAAGAGAAATGGACAGGGTTAAAAAATATTAATGCTTAATATAATTATGATGGTATATCAAAGTCATTGACTATATTAATACTAATGATTATATTCTTCTAGTTTACTAATTAGTGCCCATCCAGAAAGAGGCAATTTCTGGATGGGGCTTTCAGCGGTCAGCTATCAGCCGTCAGCTAAGACTTTATTTTAAAAGCCTTTTGCTGAAAGCTGAACGCTGAGTGCTGACAGCTACCGAACAAAAACTTTAGTTTTTGGATGGGCACTAATTAAGAATCAATCAACAATCCCCGATTAGGTAAACATGCTTAACCGGGTCATTATTCACATCATTTTAAGGGGGCGAAACGGGTTCGACGGGGATAAAGAAGCTTAAGTTGCATATCGAGGTTCTACTCGCTCGTTAAACGGGTGGATTTAAACACAAACGCAGACGATTACGCGTACGCTGTAGCCGCGTAAACCATTTTGGCTACCGGCCTTTCCAGTCTCTCCTGCGTGACAGGAAAGGGCGTCGACAGAGCAGGATAGCAGATCTGACACACCTGTAGGTCATTGACGCGAAACCATTATACAGGTTAGCCTTTAGTGACTTTGCTCGGTAGGAAACTTAAGGTGAAACTCTAATACCGGGATAAATATGTAGACGCTTAAGCGGAATGTTTTCGGACGGGGGTTCAACTCCCCCCGCCTCCACCAGATTACATCAATTATTTCAATAACTTATTTTCACTCTACCCCATTGGGCTACTTTTGGGCTCTCTTTTAAAATTATTTTTAAATTCGGATTTAGAAGACCTAACAAAGTTTTCTTTTAGAGTAAATCATTTCGAGTGATATATTCATAATTGACTTAGCTGTTAAAAAAAATACTGAATTTGTTAAATACCCTGTTGAAATTTTCTTCAATTTGTAATGATCTGCCCGAGTTTATCGGAAACGGATTCTCATGTGTATACTTATAGTTAAAATTCTCTTCATCAACTCTGATATTTATATTCCGAAACGCCCCCTGTAATGTATTCATTATCTCAAAAGAAGGTATTACCCTATCCTCTTTTAATGAAATTGCATAAAAATATTTTTCCATTTTTTTAAACAAGCATTCTCTAAAATCTCTCATCTTTTGGTAATCAAGCATTGAATAAAAAACTTTTCCTTCAAAATGTTTTCCTTCTATGTAGTGATTTAGATGAGCATCCTTATTTAAAAAACTATCAAAATGCTCTACCAGATATGAATATAAAGCTACATTTGCTTCGCTGTCCAGAATATACTTTGATACAGGTGAAAGTCTGTTAAATACCGCTCCGCTACAAAACATCCCGACCTTTGTTTCATCAAAATAATTTTTATAGTTTGACAGCTTTAATATCTCAGCAAGTAATCCTCCAATTGAATATGCAAAAAAATCAAAAGAGAAATCTTTATCAATATAATCGTTTTTTGCACTCTTGCATTCTTCTATGAATTGAATAACATCATAGTAAGTCTGCAAACCGGACCAGATAAAACGCTGCGGCATTGTATGTAAACGCATACTGATTGCCACATTTGAAAGTGTAGAATTGACAATATAAGGATATTTTTTTTTACGATCTTCACTTAACCTAAACATTTTTCTTTTTTCACTCCATAGAAGAGGAGCTCTCTGCATGTGAAATGCTATGGGGAAAAATATGATTGCACTTTGTGTTTTTTGACAAAGATATTTTCCCCAAGGCAAATATTTATCCCAATGCTTTTCGTTAAAACCGTGTAACAAAAATATAGCTTTTTTTACCTTTATAATGTTTTTCGGTTTTAGCATATAATATTTGAAGTTTCTGTTTTCTTCTACATTTACATCTTTAATATGAACAGCATCCTCTGCTGAACCAACATCATTAAAAAAAGAGTTATTTACACGAAAGCTTACGTTGTGTTTCTTGCAAACATAATTCTCATTACCCGGTAAAATACTAAAACATGATGAATTAAATTCGGATTTAATAATTTCCAAATCATTATAATGTTTACTATTACCCACAAACATAAAAGCATCTTTTAACTCATAATAACTATTAATATAATTCATTTTCTTAGAACTCTTTATTGATAGCATTTTAATATAATAAATAAACATGACATACAAAAATATTAAATTTACTTTTACATAATTCCAGCTCCGGTACAATTGTTATTTTTTTCCTGCCAATGAAAAAAGAGTATTTTACCCTGCCTATCCTATTCAAAAGCGATAGCCAATATTAACAACATAATTCCAGTAGTTTTGGCCCTGGTCACTATTAAAAACCGAAGATATATGCCAAACACCGGTCTGAGCCCGCAGGAAAATATTTTTATTGTATTCGTATTCAATCCCCAATCTACCTTCGAACATACCAAAGGGGCTTTCTTCACCAAGTGCTACATACCCTGTTGGGTGATTTAAATAACCTAATCCGGCAGAAAAACCGGTATAAAAAATAAAACGATCAAAACGTAGAAAGTCGTATAAAAATCCAGTTTGAATACCATATAGTATTTCTTCTTTCTTTATGTCACCATGTTCTTTGATACCTGCGACAACAAACTCCCATTCCATTCGCCATGAACCTGTAAAATTCTTCCCTGCATAAAATCTTATTTGACGACTTTCATAATTGACATAGTCAGAATTTTTAAAGAGCCAGTTTGTTTCCGTTGCATACTGATAAGATAGACCCATATACTCCTTACTTTTAAGTCCCCGTTCCTCTGCAATACTCCAATTAAAAAAACAAAATACAATAACCAAGACAACTAAAGCCGTAACCAATCTATATTTCATTAACTTTTCTTTCTGGTGAACATATTATATATAACAGGGAGTACGTACATGGTGAGTATACCCGACACAAGAATTCCTCCAACTGATGCAGCACCACAAGCCTGTCTCATCTCGGCGCCGATTCCCTGCCCGACTGCCAATGGAAGCATTCCAAGAACTGCGGCAAATGTAATCATAACGATGGGCCTGAATCTGTCACATGCGGCCTGTATCATGGCGCTGTGCCTTGACATTCCTTCGTTGACCAGCACATTAAGCCTGTCCATTATGAGTATTGCGTTGTTTACAACTATACCTATGAGCATAACGCCTCCCATAAGGGCAAACATCTCTATACTTTTACCAGCTATAAACAGACCGTAAAAGATACCTATCAAAGAAAGAGGAACTGTCACGAGAATAATAAAAGGTTGTTTAAAAGACTCCATGATTGCCGCGAGGGTGAGGAAAACCAGCACCAATGCAATCATTCCTGCTTCTCCCATTTCGGACTGGCCTTCTGTCATAACCTCATATTTACCCGAAAAGGAAAAACTGTAACCTGACATTAGTCCGCCTTTTTCATTTAGGGCCTCTGTTATCATATTCACTGCTGTGCCCAGTGGCAGATCTTCTTCAAGATTGGCAAAAAGCTTGGAAATTCTGAGTTTGTCTTTTCTGATTATCTGCACTGGTGCAGTTGTCTCTTCAATATATGCCATATTTTCAAGAAGAACAGGCGCCCCGTTTCCGGGGAGAAGAGTGCTTTCGATCTGTTCCTTCCCTTCAAATTCGGCCATTTTCACAACAATATCATAATTTCTTGCATTTCGTTTATATGTCCCGGCTTCAATACCTTCAATGTTCCCTCTCATTACAATACCAAGCCCTGTTACAGGGGCGCCGACGTCTGCCATTACTTCCCTGTTGGGTTTGATTCTGATCTCAGGTTTTCCTATCCTTACAGTTGTATCCTGGTCTATTATACCATCAAAATCCATGGTGAGTTCCTTTGCCCTGATAGCCAGGCTGTCAAGAATCTCTAAATCCTCTCCGGCAATTTCAAGCTCAATACCGGAACTCAGTCCCCCTGTAGGGGAAGGGATACTGACTGTAATAATAGCATCCGGAACATCTGCCAGGCGGTGCCGTATTTCAGTTAACAGTTCATGGATAGTCTTATCCCTGTCCGTTTTGTCATTGAACTTAAGCAATATCTGAGCAAGGTTCACACCTTCGGATGCCTGTCCCACCATACCTTCCACCTTCCCGATAGTCATGAGAACGTGTTTGAGGTTGGGAAGGTCTTCCAGTTTGACCATATTTTCATCTATTCTTTCCCTGGTATGATTCAGGCTGTACCATGTAGGGTGTTCCATTTTAATAAATATATCACCTCTGTCAATTTCGCTTACAAATCCGAATCCCAGTTTTGATGCAATAAATAAAGAACTGAAAAAGAGAAATGCCGTAAAAAGTATTACCCCTGTACCGGCGAATTTGTGTCTTTCAAGAAAAAAGAGAGACCTGCTGTAAAATGATATAACCTTGTCAAAATAACTATTCCATTTTTTCTCCATTCTGTTGAGAATAGAGTTTGAATTCGTATCCTTTGGTTTTAACAGAATCGAACAGAGCAAGGGTGTAAGCGTGAAAGATATAAAGAGCGAAACAACAGTCATTATAACCATTGTAAGGGCAAATGATTTTATGAAGACACCGACCATCCCTCCCATTATGGACATGGGGAAAAGTACTACGACATTTGTACCGGCACTTGCAAGAACCGCTATAAATGTCTCCTTTGCTCCGAGTCGTGCGGATGCTTTTGGATCTCCTGTCTTATCAAGCCTTGTTGAAATTGCCTCAAGCACAACAATGGAGTTCGTAACCAGAACACCGACAGAAAGACCTATTGAAAGGAGAGTAAGGGTGTTAAATGTGAAACCCATAAAGTATATGAAAAAAAGTCCGATAATAATTGTAAGGGGCATGGTGATGGAAATAACAAGAAGCGCCCTGAAATTATAGAGAAACACAAAGAGGATCAGTGCAGTCAGGATTATTCCCTGTATTACGTTTCTCCATGCGCTGATCATTGTTGCATTGATGAATGTTCCGTCATCGTTTATCCATATAAGCTCCATCCCCCCGGGAAGGCTCTCCCTGATATCTTCCATGGCTGCCTTTACACCGTTTACAACATTAACTGCGTTTGCATCGGCTTTTTTAACAACCTTGATGGCAACGCACTGCCTTCCGTCAACAACTGCCATCTGCCTCAATTCTTCGGTACTCATCACAACATGACCGATATCTTTTATGTAACACCTCTGGCCGTCCACATTGCTGACTTCAAGATAGTTGATATCTTCTACGTTGGTATAATCCGCATCATACTTAACAGAGTATTCCATGCCATTGCTTCTTATCCTGCCTGATGGAATGATGCCCACTCCCTGGCTTATTGCCTGAATAATATTGGTACTCGTAAGTCCTCTTGCCGCCAGTTTATCCCTGTCAAGAATAACATGGACTTCTCTTTCGGCTCCGCCTACAAGTGTAACATCCGCGACACCCGAGATGACAGTAATTCGGTCACGCAGGGTATTGTCAGCATAGTCATACAACTCATCAACCGGCAGATCACCCGTAAGCGCCATCTGGATTATTGGAGTGGCATTTATATCATACTTGAGGATTTTAGGATCTTCGGCGTCCTCCGGAAAGTCGGCTCTTATAAGGTCAAGCTTTTCACGAACATCGGTCGCAGCTATATCAACATCAACATCCAGCGTAAATTCAAGCATTGTCTGGGCAACATTTTCCATACATGTGGACGTTACATGTTTAAGTCCGTCCAGAGTTACCATCTGGTCTTCTATTGGTTTTGCAATATCCGATTCTATTTCTGATGGGCTTGCTCCCGGGTATACCGTCGTAATGGTTACATAGGGCATGTCTGCTTTTGGCATCAGCTCCAGACCAATCTTCCTGGCAGCATTAAACCCCAGTATGGTAAGAGCGATGATCAGACATCCCATGGCCACCGGTCTTCTTATGGATGCATCGGAAAGAAACATTTGTTATTCCTCCCTGAGAATCGAGACAGATGATCCGTCCGAAAGTCTATCCTGGCCCATGGTGACAACGTTTATTCCGGCTTTAACACCTTTTGATGTGATTTCGATCCATCCGTCATTTTCAAGGCCTGTTTCAACCGGTATCATTTTTGCCGTTCCCTGTTCAGTTACAAATACTTTGGTCCCGTCAAGTTTTCTGATACCTGCTGCGCGAGGGATTCCGATTCCGTAATGGGAGCTCAGGATAACTTTAATGCGGGCAATATCTCCCGAGGTAACTCCTTCCTCCGGATTTTTTATAAGGGTTTTTATTTCAAAGTTCCTGAGCCTGCTGTCAATTACAGGGCTTTTATATGTTACCGGAAATTCTCCAATATCTATTGAGCCAACAGTGATTTTCATGGTTGTTTCATCAGTGATAACTTTCTGGTAATAGGCCGCCGGGAGATAGGCCGAAACTTCAAGAATGGAAAGATCATCGACCTGAACAACAGGCGTGCCTGCTCCAATCATTTCACCCGGCTCTCTGAATCTTTTACTTACGTAACCGCTGATGGGAGACAGACCCATTGAGTTTTCATAGTCTTTCTGTGCTATGATGTATTGTGAACGTTCCTGCTCAAGCTGTTTTTCAGATAAATCGGCCATTGCTTTTGCTTCATCTAACGCGGCCTTTGACTGGAAGTAACGTGACTCCTGGGATTCAAGGGCATTTTTTGAAACAGCCATGTTGTCGTTATAAAGCCGCTGATAACGTTCATAATCGAGTTTAGCCTTATTGTAGTCAGCTTCTATTCTTTTAACTGTTGCAAGTCTTGCCCTGTATGTATACTCTGCGACAGATACCGACTGCCTGGAAATATCCACAGACTGTTGAGATTTTACTTTATCGATCTGGAACAGGTTTGTTTTTCCGCCAACAACCTGATCGCCTTCCCTGACAAATATATTGTCTATTATTCCAGCAGAACGGGATGAAACAACGGAATAATTCCTTGTTTCAATATTACCGGATGTTTCCACCCTGTCTTCAAAGGTCATCTGTCTTGCCTTTGTAACTACTACAGATGCCCTGCTTTCTTTTGATTCATTTTTGTCATCAGAAGCGTATGAGAATTGGCTTCCTGAAATCAGCATTATGAAAAGTGCAAGGTAAGCTGTTATTTTATTCAATTTATTATTCCTTTCCTGTTATTCCCATAACATCCGCCATCGTAGCTGCTGCTACCTGGTATCTGTAATCAGCAACTGCCATACCGGCTTTTGCTGATGTATAATTACTGGCTGCATCAAGTTTTTCAGAAGATGTCACCATTCCTTCTTTCCACAAAGAATAAACTTCATTGTTTCTGCTTTCAGCAGAGTCCAGTTGAAGTTTAGCAAGCTTTCTACTCTCTCCATGGTAATAAGGGACTGTTTAGCCTTTATAACTTCAAGCATTATTTTTATGCAGGACTGCTCTCTTTCAAGTATTGCCTGGGCTTTTTCCTGTTTTGCGGCCTTGTATTCATAAATATTGGCAAAACCATCAAATATAGTCAGGATACCTGATGCTCCATATGTAAAGATATCTTCGTATTTTAAAAATGAGTCCCTGTTACGTGTAAAATCACCCACAAGAAATAGTTTTGGGAGGAAGGCAGATATTGCCATTTTTACTGAATCACCTCTTGCTTCAATACCTCTGTCTGCAGCCATTAGTTCAGGCCTGTTGAGCATGGCCCTGAGAATCATACCTGAGAGATCTCCGTCTTCAACTGAAAGAGAAGGCGGGGCACCAAGTTTGATTTCATAAAGAGGGTACAATCCCATTGCTTCAAGAAGTTCTGCCTTTGCATATGTTTTCTGTCTTTCCATTTCCGCCAGGTTATTCTGCTGCATGGTATAAAAGGCTTTTGCACTTTCAAGGTCGCTTTTAAGTATAAGGCCTTCCTTGTACATGGCTTCCATTTCTATTA
>JASFHE010000246.1:0-8971 GCA_050123415.1 Desulfobacteraceae bacterium
ACATTTATCAAATAAGCGTAAAAAGCAACTGGATTCCACGGTCAAGCCGTGGAATGACGTAGGTGGTGATCCGGTGAAAATGGTTGTTGCGATTTCCTTAAGTCAACAACATTGGGTATAAAACCTCACCCTACGTTTTTCGGGGCTTTTCGTAGGGTGGCATTTTATATGCCACCACAGATAAACTACATGATTGAACTTGAAAAATTAAATTTGTTATTGTGAAAAAATGAAACTAACAAATAAACTTATTAACCTTATACCAATTCTCTTTCTTATAGCCGGCGGAGTGTCTCTCATGTCCCTGCTACTGCTTCAGGGACGGGGCGCCAATGTGGCTCCCAGGGTCCCCATAGCCGGGAATATAGAAAGTGTATCAACTGACACAGTTCCCTTTACAGGAGAACTGACAACATCGGATGGTGTGCCGTCAGCATTGCCCGGTTCATGGCCCGGTTTCAGGGGTCCAAATCTGGATGCAATAGCAGCAGAAGATTTACAGGGGAAATTGAACCTTCAATGGGGAATTGCTAAACCAAAGGTCCTCTGGGACGTTAAACTTGGTGAAGGCTATGCAGGAGCGGCCGTAGCCAATGGCTGCGTTTATGTTCTGGACTATGACCAGGAAAAAGAAGGAGACGTAATCCGCTGTCTTTCACTTGATGACGGTAAGGAGATATGGCGTTTTTTTTATAAGGTAAAGATAAAGCGTAATCATGGAATGAGCCGGACCGTGCCGTTTATCGCGGGAGACTGTGTTATTACATTCGGTCCCAAGTGTCATGTTGTATGCCTTGATAAAACCACAGGTGAGTTACGCTGGAAACGGGAACTGGTGCGTGAAGATGGAGCAGAGGTCCCTGCCTGGTATGCCGGTCAGTGTCCCCTGATCGACGGTGACAAACTTATCCTTGGTGTGGGCGGAAAAGATGCCCTTGTTATGGCACTGGATTACCGTACAGGGGATGTGATCTGGAAGACTCCCAACCCAAAGGGCTGGAAAATGACCCACTCTTCTCTTGTGCCCATGGATCTGGAGAATGAAAGATCATATGTATACTGCACCAGCGGAGGGGTAGTGGGTGTTTCTTCAACAGACGGCAGCTTGCTATGGCAGTACCAGGACTGGCGCATCAATATTGCCAATGTGCCCACTCCTTTAATTATCGATAAAGAGCGAATCTTTTTAAGCGGCGGTTACAATGCCGGTTCTATGATGCTTGCCATAAAACATGTTGATAATAAATTTGTACCTGAATCTCTATTCAGGCTTGATCCAAAGGTTTTTGGATCTGATCAGCAGACCCCCATATTTTACAAAGGATTTATCTATGGTGTAAGGCCGGATGAGCAGCTTGTCTGTATGGCCCTTGATGGCAATATCAAATGGACCAGCACTTCAGCCAATAAGTTCGGGCTTGGGCCTTACACTATAATCAATAATATGATCTACGTGATGGATGATGAAGGAAATCTTACAGTTGCAAAGGCAACACCTGATTCCTATGCCCCCCTTTCTTCTGCTAAAGTACTCGAAGGACATGACTCATGGGGACCAATGGTTTTTGTATCAGGCAGGCTTATTGTGCGGGACCTTACAACTATGAAGTGTTTGGATATAATGGAAAATTAATGGGAGACATCATGGACAAAGAAAACAAAAAAACCCGGCGTGAATTTTTAGGTGATGTCCTTAAGACTGGATCTGTGGCTGCTGTTGGGAGTCTCGTTTGCCTGGGAATACCGGGAAATAACGGCTGGGCAGTTAATGACCCGAATGAACTCATTGCCATGACTAAAATAGATCCTGAAATGATTCTTTATGATGAGATTCACAAACCTGTATCAACAGGCTTTACTGAGTCACGCTTTGTGACCGTGGATAGCTCGGGATTACTGTATGTTGCAGGAGATCAATCCATAAAAATGATGGATTCCGGGGGCAGAATAAAAGATACGGTGAAATTAAACATTTCTCCATTCTGCCTGGTTCCAGCAGAGGATCGGTTTTATATCGGGACAAGAGGCCGGATCGTAATCACTGATAAAAAAGGCAATGTAAAGGAAACATGGAAAAGCCTGGGTGAAAACGCGTGGATAACAAGTATTGCCATTGATAATGAACTCATCTTTATTGCTGATGCAGGTCAGCGTATTGTCTGGTGTTTTGATATTAAGGGGAATTCTGTCAGACGAATCGGCGATAAAGATCCTGACAGAAACATACCCGGATTTCTGGTGCCAGGTCCGTATTTTGACCTGGCCATGGCCCCGGACGGTTTGCTCAGGATTGCAAACCCGGGAAATCACCAGGTAGAGGCATATACCGTAAAGGGGGATCGTGAATTTGCCTGGGGTAAATTTGGCAACAGGCTTGAAGACTTTTCTGCATGCTGCAATCCTGTCAGTTTAGCCATTCTTCCAGACGGAGATGTCATTACCTGTGAGAAGGGTGTTGCCAGGGTGAAGGTTTATGGAACCTTTGGCAGACTGAAGGGTTTTGTGGCAGATCCAAAACAGCTTGCAAATGTACCATCGTCCGTTGGAATAAAAACAGAAAGGATTCAACGGTATGGTTTTGATGTAGCAGCAGATTCAGAGGGCCATGTTTATATCCTTGACAGGGTGAGGAATGTGTTAAGATTTTTCAGGCGAAATAAAGTGGAACATGTTTGAATACACTAAGATAGTACGTCATTCCCGCCTTCGCGGGAATGACGAATGCAATTTCATTAATTTTACAAAGAAATTAGGAATTTCATATGGACAATAAAAACAGCAAAAAATCCCGCAGGGAATTCTTACGGGATGCCCTGCGAGGCGCTTCCCTTGTCGCCATAGGAGGTGTTATCGGTCTTGGCTGGTATCGCGGGCGTGGTGATACATATGCCTGGCAGATAGATCCATATAAATGCAGCACCTGTGGAAATTGTGAAACAGAATGTGTGCTGGAGGAGTCGGCAGTAAAGTGTGTGCACGCCTATGATATCTGCGGCTACTGCAAGATATGTTTCGGCTTTTTTGAGCCGCAGCCCAACGCAATCAATGAAGGCGCTGAAAACCAGATTTGCCCCATGGGAGCAATTAAACGGACATTTATTGAAGATCCATACTATGAATACACCATTGATGAAACCCTTTGTACCGGCTGCGCGAAATGCGTAAAGACATGCAATGGTTTTGGCAACGGTTCTTTACACATGCAGGTGCGTCATGACCGCTGTGTCAACTGCAACCAGTGCGCCATTGCCAAAGTCTGTCCTTCCGATGCATTTACAAGAGTGCCTGTAAAGTCTCCCTACCTTTTCAAGAAGGGGGGCAAGGCTTGAGGATAAAAACCTTATCTGTTTTCTTTGTTATGCTGGTAACTTTCAGTGTGACAATAAATACATATTCCATCGAGAGATTCCCTCCTCCACAGTTTGAAGGGGATTACGTGCGCCCGGAACATACTTCTCCCATGCCCAGGGGTGGTGCATGGCCGCTGATTGATGCCGTTTTTCTTTTATCAGCTCTGGGTGTATCATCCTGGTTTGTCCTTAAAAAGCGAAGCAGGAAAGCTGTTTTTGGGCTTATGGTATTTTGCCTTGCCTATTTCGGGTTTTACAGGAAGGGATGCGTTTGTTCTATCGGATCAATACAGGACATGTCTCTGTTTTTATTTAATGCGGATTACACTGTTCCTTTGCTGACAATCTTTTTCTTTATTGCCCCGCTTGTTGTTACCCTGCTTTTTGGCCGCAGCTTTTGTGCCGGAGTATGCCCTCTGGGTGCGGTCCAGGATCTTACACTTATAAAGCCGGTAAAAGTGCCGGCCTGGCTGGAGCATACCCTTAGATATCTTGCATATGTATACCTGTCCCTTGCGGTCTGGCTGGCGGCAATGGGAAGTTCCTTTGTTATATGTAAATATGATCCCTATGTTGCCGTTTTCCGCAGGAACGGGAATCTGAATATACTGATCATGGGAGGCATATTGCTGATAATCGGTTTTTTTGTGGGGCGTCCATACTGCCGTTTTCTTTGTCCATATGGTGTGATACTACGTCAATTGTCAAGGTTGTCCAAATGGCGGGTAAGGATTACGCCAACCGACTGCAATCAATGCAGACTTTGTGAAGATGCCTGTCCCTATGGCGCTATTCAGGCACCTGTCCCCGAATGGCCTGGATCTACCTATAACCGGGATAAAAAACGGCTCGCCATATTTCTTGTTTTATTCCCTTTACTAATTGCTATTGGCGCCTGGATTGGTAACAGCCTTGCTCCTCTTGCCGCACGATCCCACCCGACAGTCGCACTGGCTGAGCGCATCTGGATAGAAGAAAACCAGGAGATAGATGAGACAACAGATGCAAGCCAGGTTTTCCGCTCGTCCGGAGAAACTATCGCTTCTCTATTTAGACATGCTGCGACTATCAGGGCAGGTTTTGAAAAAGGGGGGTGGTACTTTGGAGGATTTCTGGGACTTATTCTCGGAGGTAAACTGATCCTGCTCAGCCTGCGTCCCAGGCAGAAAGATTATGAGGCCGAACGGGCAGGATGTGTATCCTGCGGGAGATGCTTTAAATACTGCCCCAAGGAGCAGGAATATCGTCTGAAGAAAATACAGGAGACAGGAGGGATGAGCAATAAATGAATTCAATAACTCCTGAATCCGGTAAACAGGCACAATTGCATAAAGCGCTGCAGACAACAGCAGTAGTCGGGGCAATCTTCTCTCTGGTCTTTCTTGGATTATTGATCGATAACGGCTATCAGCAGTATGTATCAGGCTTAAAGGAATACTCGGAAATTACGGGCATGAAACAGCAGCTCCTTGGTCAGCCGGATAATGAAACCCTTATAACCGGGACAAGAGAACTGGACCGGGCCTATCGGGCCGATAAACTCCGGCAGATTGATTTTGCAGGGCTTGCTTCACTGATGCTTTTAATAAGCGCGGCAGTTACAATTGGAGCACTAAAATGGCAGTCCCATCTGAAAGGTATTAATCCCGAACCCTGCGCTGAGCAGGAGGAACCCTATAAGAGAAGGCGGCTGAGCCGGAGTAGAATTGCTATCTCTGTATTTGTCCTGCTACTGACAGTAATGGCATTTCTATTTGAGCAGCAGACTCCGTCAGAATGGATTGCCCAGCTGGAAACCGGAATGGCTGAAGAATCGACTTATGCAACTCCTGAAGAGCTGGCACGGAACTGGAATCGCTTCAGGGGATTTGGAGGAGCAGGCATAGTATCTCTGTCAGATATTCCAACCAAATGGGATGCTTCGAGCGGCGAAGGGATTTTATGGAAAGCTCCAATACCGCTGCCGGGATTCAATTCTCCAATTGTATGGCAGGATCGTATATTTTTATCCGGCGCGAATGAGGAAAAACGCCAGGTCTATTGTTTTGATGCGAACACAGGCAGCATCCTCTGGACCGGGGATGTGCCCACTGCCCCCATGGGCAATAAAAAATTTGAGGTCATGGAAGACACGGGATATGCCGCATCCTCTATGGCAACAGACGGAGTCCGTGTATACGCAATTTTCGCAACCGGAGATCTGGCAGCCTTTGATTTCAAGGGACGTTTACTCTGGCACAAAAGCCTGGGAATACCGGCGAGTCTTTATGGTTATGCCTCCAGTCTTGAGGTCTGGCAGGACAGTGTGCTGGTGCAGTATGATCAGGCGGGTGCAGGGGACGGAAAATCCCGCATGTATGCCTTTGACGGGGCAACAGGAAACCTGGTCTGGGAAAGCAAAAGACCTGTCCCCAACAGCTGGACTTCACCTGTTGTGGTAAAAATAGATGATGGATATCAGTTAATAACCATAGCTGATCCATGGGCGATAGCCTATAATCCGGAGGATGGAAAAGAGATCTGGCGGGCCAATTGTGTAAAGGGAGATGTTGCTGCGTCACCGATTGTTGCAGGAAACCGGATTATTGCAGTTGCTCCGGATATGTTTAACGTTGCCATACGTACCGGGGGAACAGGAGATGTTACTGAGACACATGTTGCATGGATGAATGATGATGTTGCCCCTACAATAGTTTCGCCGGTCTCTGATGGCCGCAGAGTATTTTATCTGGATACATACGGGACCCTTTATGTTGTGAATGCCGAAGACGGCAAGCTTATTTATGAACATGATTTTAATGAAAACGTTAATTCGTCGCCAACACTGGCAGACGATAAAATGTATGTCCTTTCATTGGAGGGAACCATGTTCATCGGTACACCCGGTGAAAAGGAATTTACCACGGAAGCCGGCAATGCTTTAGGCGAGGAGTGTTTTGCAACACCCGCCTTTATGCCGGGCCGTATATATATTCGCGGAAAAGATAATTTATACTGTATTGGAAATGGAAAATCCTGATCTTACAAAAATAGATGAAATTATCTCATCAATCGGGAAAACTCCTGATAAGATATTGCCTATCCTGCAGGCCATGCAGAAGACATACGGATATCTTCCCCGGCCTGCAATGGAACTGGTTTGTGAAAAGACAGAAATTATACCTGCGGCCATTACAGGATTCAGCAGCTTCTATGACCAGTTCCGCTTTACACCAGCAGGAGAGCATACCATAAGAGTATGCCTGGGAACTGCATGTCATGTTAAGGGCGCCCGGGGAGTCTATGATGCTTTCAGAAGGCATCTGAGTATTCCCGAAGGAAAGGATACTGATCCTGACGGCCGTTTTACCATAGAGCCGGTGGCCTGTCTTGGCTGCTGTACACTTGCCCCTGTTGTTCAGATTGGCGAGGTTATATACGGACATCTTACACCGGATTCAGTCGGTAATACTGTCAGGAACTACCTTGCCTGGCATAAGGCACAAAAGAAGCGCGATAAGGCAGAAAGGGCACCGGATATATCAGGTGACGCCAGCGGGGAAATTAGGGTAGGGCTCGGTTCCTGCTGCCAGGCCAGGGGAAGCGGTCATCTGAAAGAGGCCATAGAACAGGTTATCGATGAAACCGGCATACCTGCTTCTATAAAACATGTGGGTTGTGTTGGAATGTGTTATCAGACACCCCTCATGGATATCCTTTTATCAAACGGCAGTCGCTACCTCTATACAGGCGTGAAACCGGAAGACGCGAGGGACATCCTTTTAAAACATTTCAGGCCCAGGGGAATAATCCGAAGGATAGTTCCCATGATTTCAAAAGGGCTGGATATCATATTGAACGCGGGAGAAACCACATCAATTCCCCGTTATCCGATCGATAAACGGGAAAAGCATGTAGGAGATTTCCTGGGGCGTCAACGAAACATTGCCACGGAGCACTGCGGAAGCATCAGCCCTGTAAATATCGATGAATATCTGGAATATGGAGGTTTTCAGGGGCTCAGAAAAGCTGTTGCCAAAATCACTCCTGACGGAATTATATCGGAAATTGAGGCAAGTGGCTTAAAGGGCAGGGGAGGGGCCGGTTTTCCAACCTACCTGAAATGGCAGGCGTTACGCAGCCAGGCCGAAAAAGAACGTTTTATAGTCCTGAATGGAGACGAAGGTGATCCCGGTGCATTCATGGACAGGATGCTTATGGAGTCATACCCCTTCAGGGTCCTGGAAGGTATGGCAATTGCTGCCCGTGCTGCAGGAGCAAGCCGGGGATATCTTTACATTCGTGCCGAATATCCCCTGGCCATAGAGAGAATGTCAGAGGCAATAAAAATGTGTCAGGCCCGCGGATTTCTTGGAGAAAATATATGCGGTGCTGATTTCTCTCTTGATCTCGATATTGTAGCAGGTGCAGGCGCCTTTGTATGCGGTGAAGAAACTGCTCTTCTTGCAAGCATAATGGGGCAGAGGGGTATGCCGCGTCTGCGCCCGCCTTACCCTGCCCGGCAGGGACTATGGGGAAAGCCAACGCTGATAAACAACGTGGAGACCTATGCCCTGGTACCATGGATCATACGAAACGGCGGAGCAGCCTTTGCTGAAATGGGGACTGAAAAGAGCAAAGGAACAAAGGTTTTTGCACTGGCCGGTAAAATCGCAAGAGGCGGACTTATCGAAGTGCCAATGGGTGTAACCCTGCGCCAGGTTGTGGAAGAGATCGGTGGCGGTATTGCGGGGGGATTAAGGTTCAAGGCCATCCAGATCGGAGGGCCGAGCGGCGGATGTGTGCCGGCTCATCTTTCGGATATCCCGGTTGATTATGAATCACTCACGGAAGCCGGAGCGATAATGGGCTCAGGCGGCCTGGTGGTTATGGATGAAAATGATTGCATGGTGGATATTGCAAAGTACTTCCTGCAGTTTACACAGAATCAGTCCTGTGGAAAATGTACCTTCTGCCGTGTCGGAACACGACGTATGCTGGAGATTCTTGAACGCCTCTGTAACGGGCAGGGAAAAAGAACGGACCTTGACCAGCTCGAGGAACTGGCCGGTCAGATCAAACAGGGGAGCCTTTGTGCGCTGGGTGGAACAGCACCAAACCCGGTATTATCAACATTGAAACATTTTCGTGAAGAGTATGAAGCCCATGTTGAAGGCCGATGTCCCGCAGGCAAGTGTAAGGCCCTTATACACTATAAGGTTACTGATGACTGTATCGGCTGCACAGTCTGTGCCCAGCACTGTCCGGCAGGTGCGATTACTTTTAAGCCCTATGAAAAACATGAAATCGATAGTGAGAAATGTATACGCTGCGGATCGTGCAAGGGTGTGTGTCCCGAGAATGCGGTAATTGTGGAATGAGACTGTTAGGCTGTAGGCTAAAGGCTGAAGGTGAAAAATCTTACCCTACGTTTTTTAAAAGGATTTCGTAGGGCGGCATTTTATATGCCACCAAAAAAATTACCGCAACACTGGATTTATGTTAATATCCTGAATCTTAGTTTGACTTCGTAACTTTACCACATAGCTTATTCTAAGTGGATCGATAATTTATTTCGACGTGTGTGAGAGTCTATAGCTTTTTGCCTTTGAGTATGGCGGTATTCCATTTGTAAAATAACA
>JASFHE010000247.1:0-8954 GCA_050123415.1 Desulfobacteraceae bacterium
TTCGCGCGGGATGGGGTAACTCCGGTCGCCCTACGGGCTCCCTCCGTTACCCCATCCCAACACATATACCATGTAGTGTAATTATAACCAACTTTTGAGACTTAAATTCAGAAACGGCGGGAGCTGTATTGTTTTAAGCATAACTAATTTCCTATCTTCTAAGACATTCTGGGGCTACATCCCAAAAGCATTGTGAAGCGTAACATCTAGCTTTTGACGGATATCGCATTGACTGAGGGATCAAACGTTTAGTGATTAATTTAAACCAATTTTTAATTTGCTTATGTTCACCTTTATATTTTTCCTCTATTATACCTTCTTCAAGTTCTGCGTATGTTCGTAAAATATAAGAAATCATGTCTGCCACTTGAATTAAAAGTGCGTGTTCAGAATCTGCAAAGAAAGGCACATCAATAATCTGATTTAGCGGATTATCTTTTGATTTCTTATTATAAAAAGAATTTACCCATTCGGGAGGCTCTAGCACCAATTTGGCCAAACCTTTTTCGCCTTTAGCTCTATCTAATACCAAGACTGTATGACCTTTGTTTTTGTTTTGTTGCTGATGGTATTTCTGAAGACCAAGTATACAATGAACAGCAGCCGCATTCCAGGGTTTAGATACCCATTTAAAAACCTTTTTTCTCTTCTCAAATAATTCTTTTTCTATTGCACTATAAGTAATGTGATGCTTTCTGTTTTCAACCCAATTTAAAATGGCTGAAATTATATCAGCGCGTTCTGAACCATCTATTTTATTCCACGGGCCACTTCCACGATAAAATTGGGATGAATGAAATTCATTAACTCTTCTACCGATGCCCGAAGAGAGGCTATCAAGAAAATCTGACCATGCTGCTTTTGTTTGGTGCATTCTTTGGGCATCAACAATTATGCCTGCCATTATCAGAATAGCCTCATCTCCCATACCACTTTCATCAAGGTAACAAAATTTCATTTTGCCTTTCTATAAATTAAGTTTTTTTGACTGTAATTCCATTTCTTGAAGAAGTTCGTTCATGTGCGCCTCACGCCATTTAGCGGTAAGTTCCCCAGTAAAAGCCCGATGTAAAATGATTTTATTAAGTAGATCTAACTGCTCTTTGCTATCATTGCGATTATCTAGAGAGGTTACCAACGATTCAGCCATAACAGTGAATTGTTTCTGGAGCGGTAAGGGGGGGCAAGGAATCTGCAGATTTGAATACTCCTTGCCATTAATGTTAGGCTGACCAGCAACACGCTTTCGGGCTTCAACCCAACTTTTATAATACCCAGTTTGAGTCAGAGAAAATAAGTACCAAGGTGAAACTATTGCTGGATCAGGTTTAAAGCGAATTAAATACCCTGCATAAGCGCAGATCCCGTCTTCTTTTCGATAAAGGTACGTTTTACCAACCGTATTTCCACTTCGAGCAAAAAGTAGATCTCCAGGTATAAGGCGAAAAGACTCCCAATCTTCAAGATCTAAGGTTACTATACCACTCTTCAATAACCTCCCGTCATCTGTTATATCAGTAAGAGATATAACTGCATGCAATGTAAAATCTTCAATTAGTTTTTTCCTCAACTCAATATGTGCCTTGGTAGAGTTGAACAATAATCCTTCAGGCACTACTACTGCACATCGCCCACCAAGAGCAAGTGCCTCCATCATTACAGAAAGAAATAAAAGTTCACTTTTCTTTGAGTTTGTTGGGAGGTCTTTTCTAATGGACTCTTTTGGCAAAACACCCGCAAATGGGGGATTGGAAAGTATTACTTTATACCGCCGGTTGAGATCATCCTCAGTTAAGCCACCCATATCCGAAAGTGAATTACCTCTTTTTACGTTAGCTTTTCGAATGCCATGGAGTACTAAGTTCATCATGGAGATTCGCATCAACTGCCTGGACACATCTATACCATATATGGAATGTTCAAGGATGCCCCACTCCGGGATTTTTTCGCCGGGTCCTTTGCGATATGTCTGTAAAGTCGGGATTTCTTTCTTGGCTTCCTCTAGAGTTTGCTTCCTCTTTTCCAGCCATTCCTCACCATAAATGGGGATCTCCTGTGGCTCAGTGGAGTATTTAGCGAGTATATATTCTACGGCATCAATCAGAAAGCCACCTGTACCGCATGCTGGGTCATAGATGGTATCGTCCATATCCGGATCAACCATGTTTACCATCATTGTCCTTATCTGTCTGGGAGTTCTGAACTGACCATTTAGTGCAGCTTGCCCCAAGTGAGTAAGCAGATACTCGAAAATATCACCTTTTACGTCTGTACCAAGCTTGGCGAATCCTATGCTGTCTATTTCATCAATCACCTGTTTTAGAACATTTGGATCAACTATTTCCAACACCGCATCCCGAAAGTATTCTGCAACCTGTGGTTCCTCTTTTGCTAAAGAACCCATATAAGGGAATACCTGATCCCTCACAAAGTTTCTCAACTCATTACCGCTTTTGTGTCGCCATTTAAACCATCTGTATCTTTCCGCCTGACCGGGGAACAGCAACTGACCATTTCCATTAGTGCTTCCGCCTTTAAGCCTTGATTTGAGAAGTCGGCTGGATTCCTCTTCGTCCAGCAACTTCAGGTATATCAAATAAGAAAGTTGTTCTATATATGTTACAGGGTTTGTCACCCCTCCTGCCCAGAGTATATCTGTTATCCTGCGCAGTTTTCTTCTTATTTCAGAATTCATTAATGCTCCTTATACGATTTCAGCTTGAAAAATAGATTCATTCATTTCCTTAATTATCTTCTTAAGACCCGACTCACCAAAAAGCTCCACGCCCAGCCCGGCGGCATTAAGAATGGATAAAGGTGGCTGAAAAAGGTCGTCTATCTCTATCTTTCCACTTACGATACCTCTATTTTTTAGTAGAGAAAGATATTGAGCCTGCTCCGGAGTCAAAGATTGAGAAATCAGCCAGGCCTGAAAGTTCTCTGTCAGCTCTTCTTCCTTACTCTTTATTTTCAGTTTCCCCAGAGCAGCCTTTATAAAATCTATCAGGTTCCCACCTGGTTGTTTATAAGCCTTTTTCAAGTTATCTTCGTTAAAATACATCTCAGGCTTATTCAAACGCTCGGCAAGATCCTGCTCTTCTTCTTCGGAAAGGGGCTGATCATCTTTGACTTTTTTGATTATGCTATCCTTTTCTACAGCATTCCGGACTGTCCTTTCCCAGTTTGTTACATAATCTTTCTTATCTACCCTTTCACCATCAGGACCTATTTCCACATAAGTAACCGCGTGTAGCCATTCATCCTGAAGCCCTAATTCTATAAGTTCCCTCGGTGGTTTTGGAGATGTTTTCATACCGCCCGGAGCTCTTCCTGCGCCTGACCCGTCAAAAATATCCTCGTCGCTGTCACCGAAATATTTGTGATTTTCGAAAAAATCGTAGATAACAAATTTATCTTTATTAATATGAGGCGCGGTCCTGGTACCACGGCCACGCATTTGCTGGTAAAGAATTGGACTTCTGACTCTGCGACACATTATAAGATGGAGTATTTCCCTGCAGTCAAAACCGGTATCGAGCATTCCCACACTTACAGCAATCTGGGGATAAACTTCTCTTTTAAATTTTCTAATCAACTCATCGGCATTATAAACATCGCTTGTTATCACTTCTGCATAACGACCATTACACTCAGGGTGCAATTCGTTGAGGTAGTGGGCCAGCCGTGCGGCATGGTGTTTGGTAATGGCGAAAACAATTGATTTGCCAGGCCCGGTTTCCTGACCGGATTCCAGTTCCTTGAAATTCTCCCATGCAAGCTTGTCAAACTCCTCCATCATTTTGCGGTTAGTATCCTCATTAGTCCACCTGCGTTCAAATTCCGCAGGATCGTATACTTCCTCATCTACTTTAGCACCTTCAGCCACTAATACAGTTATACCGCTGGCAAATTTGTAAGGTATAAGGTATCCCTTCTTAAATGCTTCCTGGATAGGATAGGCAAAATCCGGTTCTCCGTCTTTGCACTGGTAAAACTGGAAAGTATTCCGCTCAATATATATTGAAGGAGTCGCAGTAAGGCCTATATGAAGGGCATCAAAGTGCGTCAGGGATGTCTGCCAGGCACCGTATATGGAGCGATGGCATTCATCAGCTATAACCACATCGAAATAACCGCTTGTGTATTCATTAATGGGAGTTCACCCAGTTCATCCAAAAACAATGTGCCGCCATCTGCTTGATCGAATTTTCCGAGTTGATCATTTATAGCCCCGGTGAATGATCCTTTCTTATGCCCGAATAGCATACTCTCGACCAACTCAGGAGGAATGGCGGCACAATTTATTGGAATGAAAGATTCTGGAGAATGACCGCTCATGAGATGGATAAATTTAGCAAAAAGCTCTTTTCCAGTACCTGTTTCACCGATTATTAAAATAGGAGCATCAGAATCCGCTAAAGTACTGCAAACCTCCAGAGCCTGTCTCATTTTTGGATGATCACCCACAATACCGATTTCCTCAATGATAGTTCTGGAATCTTGTGTTGGAGAATAGATTGATTCAATCTCACATACTCTTGTTCTTATATCTGGAAATTCGTCTGAAGTAAGCTCTACCTCATTAACTAAAGGACGTTTTCCTGTTATATATTTTTGAGGGCGGATATTAAGTAAAGTTGCGGGAATATCGCCACAGGCTGCAAGCAACAGCCAGCAAGCATGCATTTGAGGGGTGCCTGATGAAAGTGATATAGAATATTCTGCATCAGGCATTATTGCCTTTGTTTTTTTTACGATAGAACGTAATCCTTTCATTATTGAGGCATAATCTGTTGGGTCTTCTAAAGGAAGGTCTAAAATATCAACAATTATTTCAGGATACAGATCGTTAAGTGCTTTGAGCGTTTGGCCAGTATTATTTACAGTCCTTGGTGTAGATATTAATACTATTCTGTCGAAGATCCTTGCAGATAGTAGGGATAGAATTGGCCCAGATTGTTCCTCATCTCCAACAAGACCAAGAGAGTATGGGTCCTGAAAGCCTGTGAATGTGAGGAGTATTTTAACTGATTGATTCATTTATTGTGCTCATCGGATTTGATTCAAATGGGTTCAACTGATAATACGGCGTTTTATGTTCGATTGTTTAGCGTTTTGCTTGTTAAATGTTTAACTAATTGGGATTGCTCTAGCTTTTGAATGATTTGTTTTTAACAGAAAAATATTGGTTGGGCAAATAAAAAGACAGGCTATGAGGCTGTAGGCTATAGGCTGTTAGGAAAAGCGCAAAAGAATAGATACTGGATTCTTGATATAAAAGCTCAAGGCTCAAAGGTAAAAGCTGGAAGGGGAGAAAAGACAGGGTTCAAGGATTTAAGTGGTCGAGGGTTCTAGGGTAAAAAGCATAAATATAAACGTCCAACCTCCAAGACTCAACTTTCAACATTCAATGTGAATATTAATAATCAGCTTTTATCAAGCTGATGAAGCAGGGCGTTTTTTATCTCGGAAATCCGGGTATCATCCTCGATCTTCTGCCCTTCAAAATCGGTTATATAAAAAATATCGGCACTCTGGTCTCCCTTATTTCCTATTTTGGCGATCCTTATATCAAGGTGAAGGTCAAATAATGTCTTTGTAATCTGGTAAAGCAATCCTACCTTATCCGTTGAAAAAACCTCGATAAGTGTGAAAAAGTCCGAGGAAATATTATCAACATTTATTTCAGTGGGTTTTGTCGGTTTTTTAAATGTCCCTACGCCAGGTTCGGCCTTTGCGCTCAACCTGTAGGTGATGGCAAGTTTACCGTCTACTCTTTTACCAAAATCCCTTTCGATCCGCTGCCAGGTATCCTGCGGATTTATGTTATCAAGCGGTTTTGTAACAGAGAAAATATCCACTGCCGTACCGTCCCGCCAGGTGTATATATTGGCATTGAGGATGTTTATATTGTTAAGCGCCATTACACCGGCTATGTCAGAGAAAAGCCCCGGCCGGTCTTTGGCAATAAAACTCACTTCCCAGTAGCCTCCAACTGTATTTTCCTTGAACTCAAACATGAAAGGATTAATCTCACCTTCGGACAGACGTTTTTTAAGTTCCTCGACCAGTTCCATATGACGGACTACTTCCGGGGCGGGTGTACTCAGCTTGTATCTTGGCGACATCACTTCAAAGTAGTTTTCAAAATCTTTTTTACTTATTGAGTCGGTTGTAAGTTTTTTAAGCTGCCTTTTAAATTTTACAATCTTCAGAGATGTATCCGGTGTAGCCAGTTCACCCCGTTCAAGGATGTGTAGAACCTTAAAAAACATCTCCTGGACTAGGTTGCTTGTCCAGTCGTTCCAGACCTTGGGGCCGGTTGCCTTTGAATCTGCCCATGTAAGTATGTAAAGGGCTTTGAGCCGGTCAACAGTGCCTATTGTCCTGGCGCTCTGTATAATGATCTTCTCATCATTCAGGTCTCTTCTTGTAGCGGTCTCCGCAAGGAAAAGATGGTTTTCTATAAGAAAAAGGATCTCTTCTGTTAATTCCTTCGGATAGTTTACTCTTTTCAGCAGGTCCTTTGCTATTCTCGCACCCCTTTTAGAATGCCCTTTACCGGTTTTACCTATGTCATGCAGGAATGTCGCAAGCAGAAGATGTTCTTTGTTCTTCAGGTCCGCGTATGTGTCAACCAGAAGAATATCCTTTTCTTTTGAAATGTTTTTTATAAATGATACAGCCTCAAGTATATGCCTTCCTACCGGGTATATGTGGTAGGCATCAAACTGTACTCTTCCCCTTACTTCACCAAATTCGGGGATATACGTATCCAGAAAGCCTGTTTCAAACATCTGGTCCAGTATTTCAACCGCATTGGGGCTGTTCAGGATATTTAAAAAACTCCCGAATATTTCTTTCAAACTCCTGAATTCATCATCTATCAATGATAAAAATTCCTTTGTAAGTCTCCTGGCATCCATGGTCAAAGTGATGCCGTACTTGGCGCTTACTTCGAATATCCGCATAAGGATAGTGGGATCAGCCAGTATCGATGTGGCGGAGTTGTAGGCAATTTCATCCTGATGCAGATGGAGCCCCTGCTTGATATCCTGGAGATCCACATGCACCTTTTGGGGAGGTTTTTTAACAGCGTGACCATAAAGGAATGAACGATGGAGAATTTTAATGCTTTCCATTGAGGTATGGAGATCTTCAAGAAACTGTTCAACCGCGGCTGTTTTGGCAGCCTTTTTGTAACCAAGACGTTTTGCTATTTCCTCCTGGTACACAAAATTAAGCCTGTCGTTTTTTCTTTTTGAAATCTGGTGGAGATGGTTCCTTACATGACAGATAAAATGAACTTCCTTTATAAGCTCATGATACTCCTGGTATGAAAGTTTGCCCAGATACTCCAGGTCCCTGGCGCTCCGGATGTCATATAAAGACTTTGCCATCCACAGTATATGATGATAGTCCCTTAAGCCCCCTATACCTTCTTTAAGGTTCGGCTCAAGCTGGTGGCTCGCATCGCCAAAGCTGATCATCCTCACGGTATTTCTGTCCTGAAGCCATCGGATAAATTTCAGGGATTCCTTTTCTATTACTTTTTTCTGGAGATTTTCCACCATATTAAGGTAAAGAAGTGAATCACCACAAAGAAACCTTGCGTCCATCAGTGAGGTAAGCACTTCATAGTCACTGTGTCCGAGCCTGATGCAGTCTTTAATGGTCCTTACACCATAACCCAGCTCAAACCCGAGATCCCACAAAGGGTAAAACAGTTCTCCGGTGAGTTGTTTTGCGTTGGGAGGTATTTTCTTGTTAAATAAAACAAGTATATCAATATCGGAATGAAGACATAATTCCCTTCTGCCGTATCCTCCTACCGCGACAAGTGCAAATGGAATTTTCTTTTTAAATAATTCCTGCCCTGTTTTGCTTTCCTGAATGCTTATCCTGAAGTAATTATCAATTACTTCCGAATACTCTTCCTGGAAATCCTCTTTTACTATTCCTTTTGAGAATTTGGCAAAAAGAGCATCCCTGGACTCTTTGAGTTCATCATGGGCTGATTGCCTCCTCGAAGTGTCCAGAGAATAAGCTGTTTCGGAATCAAGCGTTTTAGCTAAATTCTTTACCGCCATGATTACCTGCTAAAAAAATTACTTACCTAACAGAGCCTGCTTGTTGCTAGATAGTGTCCATCCAAAAACTATCGTTTTTGAATGACAGCGGTCAGCCATCAGCGTTCAGCTTTCAGCAAAATGCTTTTAAAACGGAGTCTTAGCTGACGGCTGATAGCTGAATGCTGAAAGCTCCATCCAGATTTTGGTTCTTTCTGGATGGGCACTAGATAGCATCCTTTCCTTTTTCACCGGTTCTTATTCGGATTACTTCCTCAACCGGGAGTATAAATATTTTCCCATCACCTATCTGCCCGGTTCCGGCTTTTTCCTGAATTACCTTGCATGCTTCTCCAACAAGTTCGGTCTCCATTACTACTTCAAGTTTAATTTTGGGCACAAAATCAACCTGATATTCCGCGCCTCTGTATATCTCTTTATGACCTCTCTGCCTGCCAAATCCCTTAACTTCGCTTACTGTGAGTCCTCTTACTCCTATTGCTGAGAGTCCTTCCTTTACATCATCCAGCTTAAACGATTTAATGATAACTTCTAATTTTTTCATCTATTTGACTCCTTTCCTTGGTAATGGCGTATAATTCCTTCAGATTACACTGATAATACAATGCAGCGCAAGAACAAATTTAACGGAAAATACGCCATCAAACCAGATGTATCTTAATGAAACCGACTATGAGGTGTAACCGGTTTCATTATGCAGACTGATGTCCAGACCTCTTTCTTCATCTTCGGCACTCACTCTCAATCCGACTGTCAGATCAACAATTTTCAGGATTATAAATGTCATGACAAATGAAAATGCTATTGTAGCTACGACTGAGACGAACTGTATCCAGAGCTGTCCCGGATTTCCATAAAACAGGC
>JASFHE010000248.1:0-8954 GCA_050123415.1 Desulfobacteraceae bacterium
TTCCGGATGGAGCTTTCAGCGTTCAGCTATCAGCCGCCTGTCTCGCCATAGCCTTGTACGAAGGCGGATCAGCTAAGTCTTTATTTTAAAAGCTTTTTGCTAAAAGCTGAACGCTGAGTGCTGCCAGCTACTGAACAAAAACTTTAGTTTTTGGATCGGCACATTGCTAACAGATGATTGTTCATTGTTTATCCAATTCATCCCTGACTGCACGGCCAATTTTTTCAAAGTTGTAGGGCTTCTTAATATAGGCACCGGCACCCAGTTCAGTCATTTTGGCCTTGAAGCCGTCTGCTATAGCGGTAAAAGCCTCCACTTCAGATAGAATTCCTACATGGTAAACCTTTTCTTTTTTTTTCACCGCAACTGCATAAAAATGCATAAATTAAATCTAATATTATTAAATCTAATATATTTCCTATAAAATTAGATGATTTAATTATATTCATTTTTATCTCCGTTCAATGAAAATCTTCAACCTGATTATTGAAAAATGCCGACATATTCACAGAATCAGCATATGGTTTATGTTTTTCTGCCTTTACATTAGGCCGGGTAACCAGAGTCCGATCCGGGGGAATGCCATGATCATGGTCCCCAGGAGAACACCGGACCCGATTGCAAGAAGACTCAGCCTTCCGGGAAATTTTCCAAGTATCTGGTCCATTTAGGCGGATTCAATATGGATGCCAGAACAAAATTGGTCTGATAATCAGTTACTGTAAGTTTTATTGTATAAAACAGCATTTATGATTTTTTTACCTTCCAGTGTATCAGAGCGCAAAAACGCAATAATTAATTCATAAAGTCATGTTTGCATAATAGGATTAAATAGGTTATAGGTGCAGCTCTTAAAAAATTTTAACCACAGGAGTAACAAATGGCTGACAATCAAATTGATTTTACAGTAAATAAAGATAATCTTTATAGAGAAGAAAGCATCACCGACCTCAAGACAGCCTCCATAAGGTGTCTTACACCTGTAAAGCTTGACGGTACAGTAGATGAAAGCCGTCAGAAGATTTTTATCGGGCACACACAGTTAATGTCTCAACAGGGGCCGCTACCCATTCAGGCGCGCCTGAATGCAACTACCCTGGAGGAGGCTATGGACCGTTTTCCGTCTGCCATGCAGAATGAAATGGCACAGATGATAGAGCAGGCAAAGAAGATGCAGCAGGAGATGGAAAAAGCTGAGCAGAGAGAAAAATCCAACCTTATACTGCCGCGGTGATACAGAAGGTTGGAAAAGCAGGATACTGAAAAATCAGATACTGGATACTTGATGCTGGATACTGGTGTAAAGATGAAGACGGAAGTCAGCCGGCTTCGTGTTGCTTCGTTTGCCGGGAGATTGGAAAAGAGGAATTAGAAAATAGAAAACAGAGAATAGAGAAAACCGGAGCCAGGTATATATATAATTACCTTACTCCGGTTTTTATTTAGTAAACGTTGGACAAGCTTTTGTTCCTTATATTTGCTGATAGCTGACAGCTTTTATCCAAAAATGTCAGTTTTTGGATGAAAATCAAACCATATAATCCTTTAATTTTTCAGCCAGAGATTCCGGCCATTCATCCTCAAACATGAATGCCTTTACTTCCTCTTTGGTTAGGGTTTTTAATATTGCTTCGGGCAGCTCTCTGAAGGCTTCTACCCGTCCCGGTTTTGGCTGTTTTGTGTTTTTATTTTCTTCCATTTGCTGATGCCTCTTATTTTTATTTGTCTGTTTGATCGGGCATATAAGTACATTTGCGGCAAGGTATTGTCAAGCCTGATAAAGAAGCGGTCAGCATTCAGCTTTCAGCTAAACAATTAAAATCCAAAAGGAGAGTCCTCTCCTGAGGAGAAGTAATAAGCCTTCAGCAGTTCAAAGGTCTCTTTTCCTATTTCCAGAGATATATCCACATTCCGTAAAAGTCACCTTCATTTTTGATTACATCAAAATTTTTTATTCCTGTTTTTTCAACAACTTTTCGGTAGTTGATTTTTTTCTGCATGCGTTCACCTATTCCAAAAGGTGCTGAATTTTTTTCCTGTTTATTCTTCTGAGGCGACATTTTTGCCATTTTCTCTTTTCTTTTTTCTATTTCATGCTGTGTTTCAGGAGAGCCCTTGCCGCCGCCAATGTACGCCTTCCCGCCGGGCGCGAGTATTCTGTATATCTCTTTTACTGCCTTTCCCGGATCATCCCAGAACCAGAGTGAGCCCCTGCTTACAACAAGATCAACCGAATTATCCGGTAAAGGAATATCATGGACGTCAGCAAGAAGGATTTTTGCCCTTTTTTCAAGCCCGTCTTCAATTATGTGTTTCTTTGCAGTCTCAAGCGATCCGGAGTCAATATCAAGAAAGATAATCTCAAGATCCGTGATAGCTGCAATTGACAGGCCCAGGTATCCTCCGCCTGCCCCTACATCCACGCATACACCCTCTGTAATGCCGGATTTGTCTTTAAAAAGCCCTGCATAGTAATCATATATGGGCGCATTTACACCTCTTGCGATGCCGTCAAATTCAGGTCCCATTATGCCCATGCTTTTAGCCGTATCCGCATTGTCCGCTGCCAGCGCATAAAAAGAGAGTAAAGTTGATATAAAAAAAGTAATAAGTACAGTATTAATTTTTTTTGTTATTCTATAAGTCACTTTTAAATTTCCTTTTTACTTATATTTAATTGCATCTACAGGGCATTTATTCAGACATCTTGCGCAACTGAAACAGTCCTCTGGCATCTTTTTCTCCAGGACTATGTCTTCAGCAGCGCCCAGGGGGCAGGCTGATATACATTGGCCACAATCAGTACATTTCTCCCTGTCAATGCGGATCCTGAAAATACTGATCCTTTCCGCCAGCCATGAGAACAGTCCGAAGGGGCATATGACACGGCAAAAGGGCCTGTAAAAAACGAGCGCTCCTGCGAGAGTTATGATTATTGTAAGTGCTATCCATATGGATCCAAACTTGAGATCAAAGAGGTTAAATGGGTTCATATCGTGATAGATAACAAAACGCTTTTTATTTCCCAGCACTCCAAAAAGAATGAAAAGCATCAGCAGGAAAAGTCCTGCACGTATTGTATTTGTAATAACAAATGATAGTTTCAGACTTTTTTTAGCCTTTTTAAAAACCGGCAGGCTGTAGATCAGCTCCTGAAGTGCTCCATAGGGGCATACCCATCCGCATATCAGTTTGTTGCCTATAACTGCCAATGCAATAAAAAAAATAAAGGCTGTAAGTTTTACCCATGGATCCGGATAAAGGCCTGCCATGGATTTGAACACCTTGACCACACCTTCCATGGGATTGGGTGATTTTCCAAGATAAAACCCTGCTACAACAATGGAAATTATCAGGATAAACAGATAGGGCGCCACCGGGTACCAATCCGTTCGCTGCTTTACTTCTGACATCCCGGGTCTGCCAAGCTTTACCATGAACACAAGCCCTCCGAAAAAAAGGGCTGCAAATATATAATACTTGAGCATAGTGCCCTTGTGGGACAGGAGATGCTCAACCACCTTATCCAGTTTTTCCTGGCTGACTCCAAGTTCTCTGACAGGTTTTTTCCCTGCACCCTTGAGCGGAACCGGAAGGCCAAGTTCCCTTGCAAGGGCCTTTCCGGTTACATTCATATCAGGGGCAATTTCCTTTAATGTCATGTCAATGGTATAAGTTTTATCATGGGCAGGTTTATTGTTCCTGTCCATAAAGATTCCCATTGCAGTAATCAGAATCATAATCAGTAATGTCCCGTACAGCCAGAAACGCTGTTTGCGGGATAGCAATGAATACCATGTATTAATTTTCATATCTGATCCTTTCCGGCTTGTCTGTTTCCGAAGGCATTTAGATTTTACTTTTTAAGTATTACCATCCAGCGTAAAATCGATTGTTTTCCTTAGCCATGTGCGGACAGGTTTTCCGTCTTTTCTGCCCGGTTTTAATTTCCTGTTTTTTAGGAATATCCTGTCATTGCGACAGTAACCGGACAACAGACAGATTTGTCAGGCCTGCAAGAACCGCCGCCATGGCGATAATCAGTTTTAAAGCATGCTTTAATCAAATACTCGATATATCATCCTAATCCGGTGTAGAGGCGTACATTGTTTTAAGAATGTTCCAGATAAAAAGTATTGTCGATATGAGTACCAAAACTCCGCCCACTGCAACCATATGTCTGTATGGCGCTCCCACTGCCCTGAATTCCGGTGATCCTACCTCAAAACCGGATCTCAGGCCATGGACCCCTATGAGATGAAATGCCACCACAATAATAAGGACACCCAGTGTGTTACAGGTCCAGTTCGCGTAGGCAGCCCACTTTACATAACACTCCCTGCCGCTGATCCGGGGGGCGATAAAGTACAGTATTCCCATGATTGCAGAACTTACCCAGCCGATAAGGTTTATATGGGTGTGAATCTTGGTTACAAAATAGCCGAAAAAAGTTTTAATCTGATCCGGGGGCAGATTAAAAAGGCTTGTAAAAATATCCTTAAACAGGAACTTGGTTGGCATCATGACGCCTTCGATGCATCCCAGCAGAAAGAAAAAAAGGGAGGTTGTTATAAAATATTTTGCAATGTTTTTTTCCATTTTTATCTCCTTAATTTAAATCGAATCTGATTCCGGCATAGAAATATCTCGGATTGCCATAGTCATACCTGTTAAAAATATTATCTGCGCCTGTAAAAAAAGATTTTTTCAGACACTGTTGATGTCACAACCATTTTGTCTGTTTCTGCAATATTTTCCTCTGCCTGTTTTTCATTTGAAAATGCGGTTTCAAAGAAGAGGAGGGACTATATTAGAAAATATAAAAATATTGATCTCTTCATTTTCTTTCTCCGTTTTCAATATGAGTTTTAGCTACATGAGTTTTATAAAGTACGTTAAAAAATTAAAATATCGTTTAGAAACTATATATCCGAAATAACATAACGTATTTTTAAAAGTCAAATGGATTTATGAATATTTTTGACAGTAAGGGGTGTTTATTTTCTACAATGTGGCAATAACCCTGCCTGTGGCAGAACTTTCATACCCGGGGATGGCGTTTATCTCATTCTGCAGCGCGGATGACTGCAGGATATCCGTAAGGATTTCCACTGTGGGATGTTTCATCATGTCATCAGGAATAACAAGGTCGCACCTGACCGAGGTGAGGGGTACAAAATCAAGTCCATAGACTTCAGCTATAACCCTGAGGCCGAGTGCTGCATCGGCGACATGGCAGGCAATCTGGTAGGCGCCTTCCCGATGAGAGGTTGCCTCATTATAATATCCCGGTATATCCGATCCTTTAATTCCTTCACGTTCAAGGAGGTCATCGAGCAGGGTTCTGAGAGCCGCTCCCCGGTCTCTGTTTACAAACCTTACCATGGGCTGGGCAAGGTCTGCCACAGACCTGATCCCCAGGGGATTGTTCTTTGCTACCAGAAGGCCTTCTTCCAGAAGTGAAAAACCTATAATATGGGCTTTCATTCCGCCGAGTATCCGGGATGCAGCCTCAACATTTGATTCCTCTTCGCCACTGTTATGGAAGTGTGTTCCGGCAATATGTGTAAGGCCCTCGGCAAGGTTGGACAGGGCCCGGTCGCTGGATGCAAACAGGCAGTGGACCCGTGACTGGGGAGAGATCCTTGAAACATGATGGCTGAGTATTTCAAAGGCAGGATCACATCCTGTTATGATAATTGTTTTTTCAAGCTGCTGATTGGAAAATACCTGTGCCTTTTCACCCTTCTGGTCAAGAATACCGTCTGCCGGCAGCAGGCCGAATGAAGTTGATCTGTTTCCCCTGAGCGGGATACCGATAAGCCGGTTCCTGACTTTTCCGAGTGCGAGACGGGCATGCGGGGTCTTTTCGCCGTTTATAAGGTCTACTTTCCGGAGATTCTCCGGCTCATCTTCAAAAAAAAGGTCCTCAACCCTGCATCCGAAAAGTCTTGCAAGGCGGAGGGCAATAGCGGTATTGGGCATGTAGCGTTCGTTTTCAATATCATATATCGCCTGACGCCTGACATTTATCATGTCTGCCAGCTGCTGCTGTGACCAGCCGTTTGCCTGTCGGTATTGTTTAACATTACATTTTATGGCAATATTCTTCTGGTTCATGTCTTCTCCGTCTTTAATTTTTTATTTATATAATTTAAAAGTGTAACATGTCAATTTTATTCATAATATGAAATTACTTTTGACATTTTAAAACATATTAAGTAAAAATCCTGTAAGTTGATTTTAAGCGTCAAACGTAATAAGAAACGTACTTGTGACAGCAGTGACGGTTATAGATTATATCCGCAATGACTTATCCTTATTAATAATATGCGAAAAAAAAAGAAGGTTTATATGAAATTCTTTATTAAACGAAACCATAGAAATTATCTTGTCTTACTGTTATTTATTCTGCTTTTTCTGCCTGCTGACATTATATATGCCGATGATCTTTTTATGTATTGCGGGGCAGGGATCAGACAGCCTGTTGATGAATTGCTGGAAAGATACAGGCAGAAAACCGGAAAAAATATAATTGTCGAATTCGGCGGTTCCGGTCAATTGCTTGCCCGTTATAAAGGCACGGGAAAGGGCGACCTGTTTTTATCCGGATCTCATTTCTATACGGACCAGCTTAAAAAGGAGGGAAAGATATACGAACCTTACCCTCTTGTTGTTCATACACCAGTAGTGGCTGTTCATAAAAAGGCCTCCTCAAAAATAAAGACCTTTGAAGACCTTGCCAGACCCGGGATCCGGGTAGGACTGGGTGATAAAAAAGCCATGGCCCTGGGGCGGACAGCAGAAAAAATACTTGAGAGCTCGGGTTTAAAGGATGCAATACTTAAAAACACGGTCGTATATGCGGCAACAGTCAAGCAGCTTACCCTGTATGTTAAAAAGGGAAATGTGGATGCCGCGATAATTGCAAGGGCAGATGCAATTCAGAATCCTGAAGAGCTTATTTTTTTTAGTATTAATAAGGGCTGGTACAGCCCGGAAATTGTAACTGTCGCTACCCTGAAGACGTCTTCGGATGTGACAGGTTCCGATGAATTTATAAGGTATCTTATAAAACCTCAGTCGTTAAAGGTATTTGAAAAATATGGTTTCCTTCCGGTGGTCAGAGAATAAGCAGGTGTCACTTTGAGCAGGTTTGACAGGATATTAACAGTTCCCTTAATTTTATTCTCTCTTGTTGTGGCCGGTGTTATCCTGGCGCTGGCAACACAGGTCTCTCTGCCTGAATTAAAAGAAGCAGTCCTTCATAAGGAAACCTTTTTTGCACTTCGGTTTTCATTAACAACATCCACGTGCGCAATGGTAATTGCCATTATTATAGGTGTTACTTCCGCCTACTTTATGGCACGATGCGCATTCCCCGGAAAGGGCATTCTTGAAACCGTCCTGGATCTTCCCCTTGTTATGCCGCCGCTTATAGTGGGTGTAGGACTTCTGTTCTTCCTGGGACAGGACATCCTGGGAGGATACCTGGCAAAGCTGGGGATCAATTTTATATTTAACCCTTCGGGCGCTGTTGCGGCCCAGACATTTATTGCAACACCAATCGTCATGAGGAGCGCACAGGCAGCCTTTGCATCTGTTGACAGGGGATATGAAGAGACAGCCGAAACACTTGGCCTCGGCCCGATGGAGGTTTTTATAAAGGTGAATATTCCCCTGGCCGGAAGAAGCCTGCTGTCAGGTATTGTTATGGCCTGGGCCCGTACAATGGGTGAGTTTGGCGGAACGCTTATGGTCACCGGTGCAAGCAGGTTTCATACTGAAACCCTTCCAATAGCAGTTTATCTGAACATATCAAGCGGTGAACTGGGTATTGCAGTATCATGCGCGCTTGTGCTTTTAGGCGCGGCCTTTTTTCTTTTGCTTGTATCAAAGATCCTAAACCGGGAGAGACCGCATGTCCGCGAAGAAAAGAAAGGAACCCAGTGGCCAGCATAGGATTAAATAATGTAAAAAACAGATTTGTCTGTCCGGGGGAGTTTTTTGTGGCAGACGGCGATATCTGTGCTGTTGTCGGGCCATCGGGGGCCGGAAAGACCAGTATGCTTAGAATCATTGCCGGTCTTGATCCCCACGAAGGAAAAGTTTTGATCAATGATCAGGAAATACAGCAAAAAAGGCCCTATGAGCGTTCAATCGGTTTTGTCAGCCAGGATCTGCACCTGTTTCCCCATTTGACGCTTGAACGGAACCTCTTGCTGGCAATGCATCGATCGGGAATGAAACGGTCGTTAAAATCCTCCCGGATCAGAGAACTTCTGGAACTTCTCAGGATTGCACACCTTGCGGGCAGAAAACCCGACACCTTCAGTGGCGGAGAAAAACAGAGAGCCGCGCTGGCAAGAGTCTTAGCGTCATCTCCGGAAGTGCTGCTGCTGGATGAGCCATTCAGTAAACTCGATTTCAGGACGGCCAGATATTTAAGGAATGAGTTCAGGAACCTCCGGAAAAGGCTGAAACTCACAACCATTATTGTTACACATGATATGAAGGAAGCCACTGATATGGCTGAAACAATATGGGTAATGCAGAACGGTTCCCTTACTTCGTCGGTATCGGCATTTTCAAAGGGAGATAACGGCTCCGGTAAAGGAGATACTTTTCTGGAGATACCGAATGTAATAGCCTGTAAACAACTTGAGTGTCTTGATAATGGTCTTGTTCAGGCGAAGTGGGCAGGGGGGGAACTTTTAATCCCCTATGAAGGGGAATCATTTACACATTTCACAGTGGGCCGCAGAAAAATACTGATCGGTACAGAACCTCCCGAAGGGCCTCCCATCAACAGGTTTCAAGGTATGATAGGCGATGTTAATATAAAGGATGACGGCGTCATCATCTCTATAAAAATAGACAGCAGCACTCTTGTGGCCGAGATACCATGTGACTCATGGAACAGAACAGGATTGTCCCAGGGAGAAATGGTTCAC
>JASFHE010000249.1:0-8921 GCA_050123415.1 Desulfobacteraceae bacterium
CAGCCTGATACCCTGAAGAAACGTAGAATGTCAGGCTGTAAAATACTATCAGGCGCAACATTCTGCGTTTCTTTAATTGTTTACACAAGAGGACCCAAATGAACACTAATAAAGGAATCATCTATGTTGTCGAAGATGATGCATCTTTTAACAGAAACATAGTTCGTTTAATTCGCGAGGCCGGATTCGAGGTTGAATCCTTTGAGTCGGCAAATGATTTTTTAGACAAAGCCAGGATACGTTATCCCGGGTGTCTGCTTCTGGATGTAATGCTTCCCGATGTGGACGGGCTGAGTCTTCAGAAGATATTAAGTGAAAATGGCTCATATCTCCCAATTATTTTCATGTCCGGACATGGCAGTATTCCAATGAGTGTCAAGGCTATAAAGAGAGGTGCGGTAAATTTTTTACCCAAGCCTTTCACACGTGAGGAACTTTTCAATGCCATCAATGAAGCGCTTGTGCAAAGCGTCAAAGATATGAAGGAGACATTCGAAAAAGATCACATCAATTCACTCATAGAAACCTTAACCCCGCGAGAAAAAGAAGTCATGCGCTGGGTGATATCCGGGAGACGTAACAAGCAGATTGCCTCGGAACTTGGTACTGTCGAAAAGACCATCAAGGTTCATCGCGGCCGTGTCATGCAAAAGACAGGGGCTGATTCTGTTGCGGAGCTGGTCCGCATGGCGGAAAAGATCGGCCTTTTACCGGTAGATTGATTATCCGGTTATTCCGTCCATAAATTGTCCTCCATGTGTTATCAATAATCTTTCCGGGCAACAGGAATTGTTTTTACCGGGAATCTTCAGGATTGGTATTTCCTCAAAATTTCAAATTCCACAGAATCCATGGCTTTATTGGACCAAAGTCCAATAGACAGAATTTTTTTTTCATATTATTTTAATAATCTCCTTGTTTGATTCTAATGTTAAGATTTCCTTTGATTTATAAGAACTATAGAGATGGTTTTTTAACTATTAATTTAAGAGGTCGATGACAAGTATTTCTCAGATATGCGTGCATCTGTTCTGCTGGTTATCCCACAAAAATAAAAGAGATAATTCAGCTGAACACAACGGTATCCTGGGAAGAAAATAAAAAGGCAGAGCTTGCATCTTTCCTTTCGCCTGCTCTGCCTTTTTATTTCATCTGATTGATACATTTTTTAAAACAGGCTACATAACATTAAGCCCGAGTTCTATGGCCCTGCCAGTAAGATCTCCCTGTGTTGCCTTTATTACCGAAACCCTTTCATGACTCAACTTAAGATCTTCCACGAGATACTGTTTGATAGAAAGAGCCCTTCCTTCGGCTAGGGAGATAAGATCATCTTCATCAATTTCGACTGCCGCAATGATATCATTATAAACCTGCATAAAAGTTGTCTGTTCAATTGCTGATTTATCCTGTGTTTTTGACTCCTGCGAATCTCCGGTATTTTCCTGTTTTGTCTTCGCCGTCAGTATCTCAATTCTTTCGGAAACAGGTGTAAATCCCATTTCATTATTGATTGCTTCCAGTGCCGGACGGTTTTTTTCATTCAGCCATAAATCCTGAGCTGTAAGTTCTTCTTCAAGCACAGATAATTCTAATCCCCTCCTTTTCGCAACAAGCTGTCTCAAATGCGCTGCCTTAAGGACTCCTACATCTTCCTGCCCCGAGGCATTACCTTTGATTGCAAGCATGAGCTGTGGTCTTTGGTTAAGAGCATCAGCAAGCTTTTTGAGGCTTTCCTTACTTTCCTGATCCAGAGCAGAGTCACCGGGATCAAAGGTAACGTTCCCGAGATCATCTCCTCCGCCGGGAACCAGAGCTCCAAGCAGTTTAAACGGAGATGCTGCCGCCTTAACAATTATGTTCACCAGGGCTTTTACTATAACACCAGTAACACTGAATCCAGGGTCATCAAGATCGCCTGCCACCCCCACATCAAGATCGATTACTCCTGATATATCACGCAGGAGAGCAAGGCCAAGCCCAACCGGGGCATTGATGACGGGTTCGACAGGCAGTTTTTTCCCCAGGTAAAGATTTCTGGCGTTTATATTATTCTTGCCTTTCAGCTTCCGGTCATGAAGGCTATAATCAAGATAAAGAGACAATTTCCCGCTCTTCAGGTTGTTACCAATATAAACACCTGAATAGGGTGAGAGGTGTGGCATATCAAGCCCCTTTAACGTGCTTTTAAAGGCAAAACCCGGTTGTTTTTCAATGGGGTCAAGAGTACCAGTAATAGAAAATGGAGCGTATTTATCTATATTCGCATTAAAAGAGAAAGGAGCTGCATCCTCTATTTCTGAACCTATAGGATCTATTGAAAAGGTTATATTATACAGACCTGTTTTATATTCAGGTTTTACACTCTTATCAGAAAAAAGAAGCGTTCCATCGTTCAGATTGATTTTTTCTATTTCAAATTTCCAGTCCGGATTTTTAACCGATACCTCTGCCGTGGTTTCAGGAACTGTTTCAGACTTTTTTTCTTTCATAAGGCCCGAGAGATTAAACTCTTTTTTGGCAGACATGCCTAAATTAATATCCGGTTTGGAAATGCTGACAGCGGCAATTGAAATATTCTGTTTATCCACTTCTGCCTTTATATCATCAAGCTTGAATGCCTTTAATTCAAAGACAGGATTCCCTGAACGGGAATCTTTCAGTATAATATCATTCACACCCAGACTGGCAACAGCTTTAATGGCAGTCGTTTCTCCTTCACTGATTGACACCTTTCCGTCAACAGACAGGCTTCCATCCGCTATGGTCAACCATAATGCGGTCTCAAGATATTCTGAAAAAGGATTAAGCGGGATTTTATCCAGATGATAATTCAGCTCCACTGAAAAGGGGGAAGGGCTCAGGAAGCCCTCAACACTTACTCCACCCTTCTCATCCAGCATCGCACTGAGTTGAACAGCTGTTTTGCTTTCAGGCGTGAGGGATATATCCCTGAGGTTAATGTTGATCCCGGATAAAGAATGCCCCCGGGTTATTTCTTTGTTTTGATCCTCAATGTTGAATGTGCTGTTTTGAAGGGAAATCTGCCTTATCATTAAATCCCATGGATGCCCAGTTTTTTCAGCATCTACAGGAGGTTTCTCATTTTTTATGGCCTCATTTGATTTTTCGGCGAATATGGCTTTATACCTCAACCCACCCTTTTCATCTATCCACTGGTATAAGGTAATCTTATCCAGGAGTATTTTTTCAACCGTTACCCTTTGGCTGGTAAGATCGACACTGAAATCCTGAACATTTATATTGCCTGTGCTCAGCATAGAGGGTTCAGGTACACTGTCATCAATTACAAGATCATCTATAGTAAGATTTCCCTTCTCTGTTTTAAGGATAAAATCATTATCTTCTTTTACAAGAATATCTGTGTCGAATGAAAGCATTCCACTGCTCAGGCTGAGAGGTATGATATTTTCAAGAAATTTACTAAGGGCCGGCAAATTTATACCTTTTGCCCCGATACTGCCAGTCACATACAGCGGATCGATCCTGTAATTTCCTTTAAGTTCTATCTCTCCCCCCTTCTGGTTTTTCGCATTAATACTGAAGGGATTCAGATGCTCATCACCTGTTGCAAAATACAACTGTTTAATCAGGATGGAAATATCATTGAGGTTTGCTGTTGCCGGTACACTGCCGCTTTTATCCGTATATTTGAATGAGCCCTTATTAATGGAGGTATTGAATATTTCAATCGCAATTGAACTGCCTCTGCCTGACTTTTTCTCTGCATTGTCACTATCGGAATCAGATGATGAAAGCCTTTCAATTATATCGCTGAAGTTAAAACCTTTTTTTAACTTAATAATGTTAGCCCGTGGGTTATCCAGACATATTTCATTAAAGGCTATTTCCAATGAAAAAATAGATTTCCAGAAACCAAAGTTTACCAGCAGGTTATCCCATGCAGCCAGAGGTTCTCCGGATGCATCCGAAACTGAAAGGGCTTTGATGGTAAGTGATAATTTAAAGGGATTGAACCGGATATCTTCTGCATTTATTTCCCGACCGATCATCCTTGAAACATCTGACTCTGTTACCTGTTTTAGTTTTCCAGGCAGGTAAAACCAGGAAAGGGACAAGTAAATCAGATATAAAAACACACAGGCGGCTAACATCCATTGATACCAGGTTATTTTCTTTAATCGGTCTGTAATTAACTTCATAATGGCACTCGTTATTTAAGGTCTTGGATGAAAAAATTCAGGAAATGATCAGAGTTACACGACACATTCGCATGAGTCATTATAACATTTGTATGACAATTATAAATAATCTATTGAGTGAAAATCAATGAATGTAACATGTTGTATATTTTATTGCTTAAATGCCGGATCTTGGGGTATTTCCATAGTATTGACTCAATGTTCAATAGATAATACTATGACATCCTTAATTTGTCTGACCTTTAATTTTTTTTAATTGGATAAAATTAATTTGCCTGAAAAGAAAGAACTCTCAACGTCTGCCGGCATTACAGGACCGGATAGCAAGCAGCAGGATTTCCGGTCAATTTATAAGAGCCTTATTTTCCACTTCAGGCCAAGGATGGTTTACCGCAAGACAATGGATTTCACATTGACCTTTGGTCTGGGCGGCATGGCCTGCGTTCTGATCCTGATGCTGTTTATTACAGGACTGCTGTTAAAATTCATCTATCTGCCGTTTCCCGACAGGGCCTATGAGTCTATTGTTTACCTGAAAAACAGTGTACTGTTCGGCCCCCTTATTCGCAATATTCATCACTGGTCGGCCAATCTTTTAATCATAGTGGCGTTTCTTCATTTTTTACGTGTATTTTTTACTTCGGCCTTCCTTGCCCCGAGGCAGTTGAACTGGGTCATAGGTCTGGGCCTGTTTATAATCATACTGCTCTTTAATTTTACAGGATACCTGCTTCCATGGGACCAGCTTTCCTTCTGGGCGATTACCATCTGCACAGGTATGATGGATTATATTCCCCTGGCAGGAAAATGGATGCAGGAGGCAATAAGGGGAGGTTCCGGGGTAGGGGCGCATACTTTATCTGTTTTTTATGCCGCACATACTGCTGTACTGCCCTGCTTCCTGATCCTTATAATACCTTTTCATTTCTGGCGTGTCCGGAAAGCAGGGGGGCTGGTTGTTCCTTTATCTTTAAAAGATCATGAAAGGGATCCAGATATACGTGTTCCGGTTATACCTGACCTGCTTTTGCGGGAAGTTGCTGTTGCCCTTGTTTTGATTGCTGCAGTTCTATTATTTTCAATACTGTTTGACGCTCCTCTCGGGGACAAGGCCAATCCGGGCCTGAGCCCCAATCCGACAAAGGCGCCCTGGTACTTTTTAGGCTTTCAGGAGATACTTATGCACTTCCATCCCCTAGTCGCCATCTTTGTTATACCCCTTTTAATTATTCTCGGCCTGTTAAGGGTATCATACAATAAATATCCTTCCGCCTGCGATGGAATATGGTTTGTATCTTCCAGGGGCCGGTCACTTGCCATAATTACTTTTATTATCGCCCTGATCGCAACTCCGGCTGCTGTTCTTTTAAGTGAGTATGTTTTTGATTTTACCGGATGGATGCCCGGTTTACCCCGGGTTATCAGCAATGGTTTGATACCTCTTTGTATTGTCTTTTCTGGATGTATTATCCTTTATCTGCTTTTAGTAAAAAAATATTCTCCCAATAAGAATGAAAAGATGCTGATGATTTTTGTGTTCTTTTTAACAACATTCATCGTTTTAACATTAACAGGTATATTATTCAGGGGCGAGGAGATGAAACTGGTGTGGCCGGGATGAAAGAAGGATAAAAAACATGACTAAACATAAAAAAACAAAAAATAAACACGGTGATCAATCTTCACCTCCTTCTTCCCGAAGATCTTTTCTGAACATACTCTGGACCTGTCTGGGAATTGTTGCATTTGTGGAAGTTATCACAGTTATTATAAATTTTATAAGCCCGGGCAGATCGCGGAAACGCCCTGACAAGACGGAAATAATAGAAGCCGGGAATGCTGACAGCTTCCAGGTAAATTCTGTGACAGCGAATATTCAGGGGAAATTTTATCTCTGCAGGATGGAAGACGGGGGTTTCCTGGCCCTTTCGAGCAAATGTACACATCTCGGATGTACTGTCCCATGGGTTGATAAGGATAAAAGATTTGCATGCCCGTGTCATGGATCAACCTTTGATATTACGGGTAATATTATCAATTCACCGGCCCCGAGACCACTTGATATGTATAAAGTAAATATCGAGAACAATGTTGTAAAGGTGGATATCAGTAAAAGTATTAAGCGTGAAAAATTTGACAAGAAGCAGGTTGTATACACAAAAAAGGTCCTGAAATGAACGGCTGGAAGATAACAGGTTTTATCTCTACCGTACTGATAGTGCTGTCTGTTCCTCTTTACCTGTTAAAGACGGTTCATATTTCTCCATTGCCGGATGGTGATCAATCAGTGGAGCAATATAAGTTTACGGGCAGCCTGAAATGTGCTGACTGCCACAGGCCGGAGTATGATAAATGGTTTGACTCCCACCATGACCACGCCATGGAAATCGCCGATGATGAGACTGTACTGGGGGACTTCAATAATGTCCTCTTTAAAAGCCACGGCGTGACGTCTAAATTTTATCGAAAAGAAGACAGGTATTTTGTACACACACAGGGACCCGGGGGCGAGATGAAGGATTTCGAAATCACCCATACATTCGGCTGGTATCCCCTTCAGCAATACCTTGTGCCCTTTGACGGAGGCCGCCTTCAATGTCTCCCCATTGCCTGGGATGCGCGAAATCAAAAATGGTATGATCTTAATCCTGAGACTGTAGTCGACCCGGATGACTGGCTTTACTGGACAAACGCCGGACAAAACTGGAATGGAATGTGTGCCGAGTGTCATTCCACTAATCTTAAAAAGAATTTCGATATAAAAAACAATACATACCTTACCACCTGGACTGATATTGACGTAGGCTGCGAGGCTTGTCACGGCCCCGGCTCAGGACATGTTGAATGGGCCGAGACACCGGATATGGGAAGGCCCCGGGTGAAAAACTATAATCTTGCTGTAAAAACCTCCGGTACAACCTCTGAAAAACTGGTTAATCTGTGCGCCCCGTGCCACAGCAGGAGGGCCTCACTGGGTGATTATACCCACGCAGAGCCTGACCTTCTTGACAGCATGCTTCCCAGCCGGCTCAGTCCTGAACTGTATTTTTCTGACGGGCAGATTCTTGAGGAGGTATATGTCTACGGATCATTTATCCAGAGTAAAATGTACCACAGGGATGTGAAATGCAGTGACTGTCACGATGTCCACAGCATAAAACTCGTGAAGGAAGGCAATGACCTTTGCCTACAGTGTCACCGGGCCGCTGAATACAATACAAAGGAACACCACTTTCACAAAATAAAAGGTGAAACAGGTGACCCCATAAAATCAGGTGACGGAAAGATACTGTTCGATGTCGGCACGGGATCTGAATGCGTACAGTGCCACATGCCCGGCAGAAATTATATGGTAATTGATTACAGGCCTGATCACAGTTTCAGAATACCCAGACCAGACCTTAGTGGACAAATCGGTTCACCTAACTCATGCAACAGGTGCCATACTGATAAAACCGGTAAGTGGTCTGATGAGTGGATAACAAAATGGTATGGTCCGGGAAGGAAACGTCACTACGGGACAATCATTGAAGCCGGGAGAAACCGTAAACCCGATGAATACAATGATCTGGTCAGTCTTGCCCTGGATACTCTCTATCCGGTAAATGTACGGGCAACCGCCTTGACCCTTTTAAGTGCATATCCCGGTGAAGAAACAACAAAGGCATTTGAGATATTATTGATGGACGATGAGGCGCTTATACGCAGAACAGCAGTTGAAAACCTGAATATCGGAGACGCAAAAGAAAAGGCCAGGCTTATTTCGCCTCTTTTATACGACCCTGTAAAGGCCGTGCGTATCCAGGCCGCATCGGACCTGGCAGGAGAACCTTCAAAATACCTGGAGCCCGGACAGAAAAAGTTATTTCAGCGTGTACTTGATGAGTATGTTGGCGCCATGGAATATTCCGGGGATTTTTCATTTGGAAACTATAACCTGGGGAACCTTAATGCTTCTCTCAAAAAAAATGTTGAAGCAGTTGATTATTATAAGGCAGCCATAAAGATAGATAACCTTTTTTATCCGGCAAAAGTAAACCTGGCCATGCTTTATAATGAAATGGGAGAAAAGGACAAGGCTGAAACTCTTTTCAGAGAAGTTGTGAAAGAGCAGCCCGGTTTACATGAAATCGTCTACTCTCTCTCTCTCCTTCTGGCAGAAAAAAATAATTATGAAGAAGCCGCACTGTTTATGGAGAAGGCTGCCGCCACTATGCCTGACGCCCCCAGGGTGCATTATAATTACGGATTACTGCTGCAATACCTTAATAAAGACATTGAGGCAGAGGTCGAATTAAAAAAGGCCCTTGCTCTGCAACCTGAAAATATAGAGTTCTTGTATGCCCTTTTTGATTTTTATTTTAAAAGATCAAAATTAAGTAAGGCTGAAGAGATTGCAGAAAGAATGGTGAAAGTGGCGCCGGAGTCACCGGAAGTCAGGCAATTACTGCATGTCGTTAAAGAAAGAATTAGATAAATAAAATTAATTACAACCTTTTAACTGAGGGATAATGTATTAGAGAACAGCAATCTACATGAAGCTGGAATCACTGGTTCCTTATTTTATTCTTTGGACTCTTTGATCTTAAAAGTGACCTTTTCAACAATCTCTTTACCTTCATGTCTGATTACCAGATGAATCCCGTTTTGACCATTAGACAGGATTCCGGGGCTGAAACCTTTATCCCCGCTGTCTTTTTTTACCGGCGCCTGTGCCAGCGTCTTGTAGGGAGAGAT
>JASFHE010000250.1:0-8830 GCA_050123415.1 Desulfobacteraceae bacterium
ATGGAAATCTAATCATGGTTAAATAAGAAACGGGTAGTGCCAAGATAAATTTATACTACAATAACACTCTGATATCATTAGAATGTTTAAAACAAACTGTTCAAAATCAGTCAGGCGTTATCTCAAGGCGAAAATTACCCTTCGTATCACGCGGTTTGCATCCTTTGCTGCGATGATTCGGCACTCTTACAGGACATCTGTCCAGCAGTTCACATTGTCGGCAGGTATCGCCGTTAAAAATAGCATGAAGAGCTTTACCCTTTTTGTTGTTATGGCTAAGCATCTTGTGATTCACAGGACTGTGTCCCATTGGACATCTCACGGCAAAACCTTCAGATTCATACTCAAAACTATCTCTGCCAATGATATCATCAGACAGCTTGCCACGGTTGACCAGAGCCATGAAATTGATTTCCTACTCTACTATTTTTAGTGCAGACGGAACAGAGGGATAACCACCATCCGCAAAAAGAGTTTCAGGTTTTAATCCCACATCATCTAATCTTTCAACAACTGAAAGAGCTTTCCCTATGTCGGACCTTGCAGCTCCGTGAACTTCATAATCAGTGATAATCTCCGGCTTATCAGGGTTATTACAAGTCTCTGATATGGACACTGTATCCTGTACCTTTATGTCCATAGGATGCATCGGGATCATATGGAGACTGAAGAGTTTCACCACTCTCCGGCTTTTTCTTAACATGGATTTTTGTTGATTCTTCATCGGAGGAGAGGTTGTTCTTTAGTTCGCACTGTTCATTAAAGAGTCGATTGAGCAACTGGTATGCTTCATTGCTTTTTATCTCATCATCCTTTTTAAAGATCATGAGAAGTTCGTACAGGTATTCAGCAAGGTTCTGTAGTTTTGCCTTTTGTTCAGATGGTCCTAACCCAAACCAACCTTCGGGTTCAGTCTTATGCCATTCCTGAATTGATTTTGGAACTTTTAAAAACTGGCTTTCATTGAGGCTCTTAAGAAAATAGGTGATAGTATTAGTGAATAGCGCCAGTCTTCCGCGTGTACGAATGTTTGAGATTATATGTGTTGAATCAACTCGTTGATCGTTAGCAGAAAGATCAAGTTTCTTTAAGGCCTGGTTTCTGACAGTATCAAATATATTACGAACAAGTTTCATCTCAGGATCTTTGGCCGCCAGTCGTCTGCGGAACTCGACCAGAGAACGGCGAGACAAGTAATCGTCACCTTCATTGACATCTAATGCATAACGCCACCGGATATCAAAACTGAATGTGTCAAGGGCTTCTTGATCACTTAGGCTATTGAACTCTTGAAGAAAGCACAGACCCAGCATACGGGCAACACTGAAATTAGGGCGACCGGTTTTACCATAAAGGAAAGCATATTGATCTTCGCTTTTAAATAGTATTGGTAAAATCTCCGTCTTAAAAAAATGAGCCCATGATGATTCTAATCGTTTACGAAGACTGGGGGATAGCTGAGTGCCTACACCGAATAACTTTTGTTGTGGGTTGCTTTTTTTGTACATGATTATTGTTATTAGCTATTCCTTTTGTAGTATGAATTTAACAGAATATAACCATGTTACAAATGAATTGTCAATACTTAAAATACCTTAACACTTTGATATCATTAGTGTTTTAACTGTGCCTCCCCAGTATTTATTAGCACTTTGCTTTTTAGGTACTCTTTTATCGTTTCATTTTTTTATTCTATTGCACTATAACCTTATTCTCTATCAGCTACTAATGCATGCATGGTGAATGAGTAAAAGTTACTTCTCAGGAATCAAAATATCAAAACTCATTTGAATTGATAAATTGAAGCCCCTTAATTTCGTCCACGACAAGCACCTTGTACCGGCGCCTTGCTCAATAAAATAAAGGCCTGGGATCGTGTCTTGAATTTTGAAAGCCTTCGATAATTATATATAAAAAACAACTGGATTCCCCGGCACAGCATTGAAAAAGCAAGAAAAAACCAGCCGCCTCCGCAAGTCGGCACAGAAAAGAGGAATCAAAAAATAGGAAAGAGGTAAGCCGTCTTCGCCAAGACTACACCGCGACAAGACGCCTAGACAAGCAAGCCCTGTTAAATAGGTTCCCTACGGGAAATTAAACAGGGAAAACCGGGGAATGACAATGACTGTTAAACGACAAGGACGTTTATCAACAGAATCTTGATTTAAAAAGAATTTTCCAGTAAAATTAAGCCGATTTATCTGATAGAAAATATTTCGATACAGTAAATTTAATATGTGGAGAAAATTTTGAGCACTTATACAGCCATAATTCATAAAGAAGACAATCTCTATGTTGCGGAATGCCCTGAAATTGGAACTGCGAGTCAGGGAGAAACTATAGAGGAGGCAGTAAAAAACCTGCAGGAAGCAACAGAACTTTATCTTGAAGAGTTCCCGATAAATCAAATCTCCCGTTCTATTCTTACAACATTTGAGGTATCTGTCAGTGCCTGAGCTACCTCGCATCTCAGGTGATGAAGCTATAAAGATATTTAAACGGCTCGGATTTTACGAGGCAAGGCAAAAAGGCAGCCATGTTGTCATGCGCCGGGAACATAAAGGATGTGTCATACCAAGGCACAAAGAACTTGCAGCTGGAACACTTCGAAGCGCGATAAAACAGGCTGGGATCTCTCCTGATGAATTCCTGGAAATATACAAAAGCAAATGATTCATTTTTCTTAAAGCAGTCATCTTTTTTTTTAAACATTATTCTTCCTGCCTCGACTCCCATCTTTTCAGGCTGATAAGGTGACAAGCCAGATGCTATCAGATCAGCATTTATAAAATTTAGACATTCAGCCTCAATGGGGAGAAAATCATTGGCAAAGGTTGTTTTTCCTGCACCATTTGGGCCGGCGATAATGTAACATTTTTTAGGCATATTGAAAGTTACTCCGGGGCAAGTGATATATTTTTCATATTCTAGCTTTTTTACACACTATATCAAGATTAATATTCAAGCTGGCCTTGCTCTTGAGGGTATTATGGATGATTGTGAAAATAATAGTAGCTATCGGGGTACAGAATAGGTAAAAGGTTGGAATCTTAATGGAAAGCTGGCCCCTTGGGACTGCTAGATAGTGCCCATCCAAAAACTAAAGTTTTTGTTCGGAAGCTGTCAGCACTCAGCGTTCAGCTTTTAGCAAAAAGCTTTTAAAATAAAGACTTAGCTGACGGCTGATAGCTGAACGCTGAAAGCTCCATCCAGAAATTGGCTCTTTCTGGATGGACACTAGATAATATTGAGGGATTATCTTTGTAGGGTATTTCTTTTTTTATTTGATGTTTTGTAAGATTCCGGCTTTATGAGAATCTGAAGAGAACTTTTTTAAAATTCTTTATTCTGTCTCCCTGAAATTCAATTCCTTCTTCTTTAAGCATTTTAATCTTTTTCTGTATAGACGTTCCTGATGTCTTTCCCTGAAAACCGCCTATCCGACCGGATGTGGCAACAACACGGTGGCAGGGAACCTCGGGAGCAAAGGGATTTCTTTTCATGGCCTGGCCGACTCCCCTGTATGCCCTTGTCCCCAGGGCATGGGCGATTTCCTTATAGGTCGTTACACGTCCTTCAGGCACTTTCCTTAAAAGATCGTACACTTTATCTGAAAAGGTTTTCATTCCCGTCTCTCTTTCTTTGATTTTGATAATTATATGATTTTAAGATAGAAAGGTTACAATTACCAGTGTAAAACTACTCTTTTAAAATTTATATGTTTCGCTGATCAGTCTTTACATGCAAGGTAAAAAAAATTAGGTTGACAGTGCTTTGTCTATTCCCTAAGATTCTGTCAGATCGATCAAGCGATCTAATTTTTAAATTAAAATCAGTTGCTGATCAAATACTCTGATATAATTCGTTTTTTATTCATTTTGTATGAAAAAAGGTGATCCAGCCATGAGTGATAAAATACAATTTGTAGATCAAACCATTCGTGATGCCCAGCAGAGTTTATGGGGAAATATGATGCGGACCGACATGATCACCCCTATCGCGGAAAAAATGGATCAGATCGGATACCGGAATATTGCTACTGTCGGTTCCCAGGCCTTTAAGGTGGCTGTGCGCAACCTGGGGGAGAATCCCTGGGAAAGGGTCAGGCTGCTTTCCGGACTGCTCAAGAATACACCTGTCCGTGGCTCTTACCAGATCGGCAGTCTTTCTTCCTTTGATCTGAGTACACCGCGGGAGATAATTGCCCTGTGGATAAAAAATTCCGTGGCAAACGGGATGAAGAGTTTCTGGATCTGTGATTACCAGGATGACATTGAAAAGTTCGTTTATTTTGCAAAGATCGCCAAAGGGCTGGGGGCTGAGGTTGTTACTTCCCTTATGTACTCACGAAGCCCGGTCCATACCCTGGAACACTGGACTAATAAGACCAGACTGATTGCAGGGACAAAGGAGTTTGTTGATCGTATCATGATCGAGGACGCGTCCGGTGTGATCACTCCGGAACTTACACGGGAACTGGTAAGGACGGTCATGGCCAATTGTGACGGAATTCCCCTTGAGTTCCACGGCCACTGCAATTCCGGCATGGCAACCCAGTGCTACCTGGAGGCAATGCAGGAAGGTGTTACAACTTTTCACACTGCTATTGCTCCGATGGCCAATGGTTCATCTTTACCTGCTACGGAAACAATACTTAAAAACGCGCGCTATCTGGGATTTTCAACGGATATTAATGAAGATGCCCTTGCCGCAGTATCCGATCATTTCAGGCGAATCGCACGGGATGAGAATCTGCCCACGGGCAGCCCTGTGGAATATGACCTGTACCATTTTGAACATCAGGTGCCGGGGGGGATGATCTCAAATCTCAGGAGGCAGCTTAAGGAAGTGGGAATGGAGGACCGGCTGGATGCAATACTGGAAGAGATCATGCAGGTGCGCAAGGAGCTGGGTTATCCTGTTATGGCTACTCCCTTTTCTCAGATAGTGGGTGTTCAGGCCATGGAAAATGTTGTGTCCGGCAAGCGTTATGAACAAATTACCGATGAGGTTATCAAGTATTCACTCGGGCTGTACGGGAAGCTGCATGCCCCGGTTGATGAAAAGGTAATGGAGCGGATCAATAAACTGCCGCGTACCGATGAATTCAGGGGCTGGACGCCTGAGAACTACTTGAAATCCATTGAGGAATTTCGAAATGAGCTGGGCCCGGATCTTGATGATGGAGACCTTCTGCTGACAATCCTTATACCCGGATATAAAAAAGAAGAACTTTCAAAAAAATCCGCTGCTGTCAGGACACCGGCAGCCGGGCCGAACCTCCCCGCAGGCCAGGTAAACATGGTTCCCACGGAATTTAGTGTAGAAGTAGATGGGGAACAATTCAATGTTAAGGTATCACCCCTGTTTTCTGACGGGAGTGGTGAGTCAAATCAGGACACCAACTCTGCAGCACAAATCAGTTCGGCACCCCGTGAAATTCCTGAGGGTGCAATGATTTCAGGCATAGCCGGGCTGGTTGTTTCCATTAAGGTAAAGGTGGGTGATAAGGTCGAAGAAGATGATGATCTGGCAGTAATCGAGTCCATGAAGATGATGCGCGCTTATGCAGCGCCCCATGGCGGTGTAGTCAAAGAAATCTGTGTTAAGGAAAACCAAACTGTTAACGCTGATGATATACTTATGGTAGTGGTCTGAGATGCTGAAAAAAATACTCATAGCAAATCGTGGTGAAATAGCTATCCGCGTGATGCGTGCATGTCGTGAACTCGGAATTCCAAGTGTGGCAATATATTCCGAGGCCGATAAAGACGCACTGTTTGTAAAGTATGCTGACGAAGCATATTGTATCGGCGCTTCCCCTGCTTCACAAAGTTATCTCAATATTGAAAAAGTACTCGGTGCGGCCCTTGAGTGTGGAGCAGATGCGATCCATCCGGGGTACGGTTTTCTTGCGGAAAATGCGGATTTTGCAGAGGCTGTGGAATCAAAGGGTATTAAATTTATAGGTCCGTCCGGCAGGGTACTGGCGCTCATGGGTAATAAGGTCGCTGCCCGGGATGTGATGAAAAAATCAGGTGTGCCGGTTGTGCCGGGTACAGAGGAATGTGTGACTGATCCTGACCATGCCCTGAAAGTGGTATCTGAAACAGGGTATCCGGTAATTATTAAACCGTCAGGTGGAGGCGGCGGCATTGGAATGACTGTTGTTACTGGTGAAAAGGGACTTGTCCAGGCCATTGAAGATACACGGACAATCGCTGCCAATACCTTTGGAATGAGTGATGTCTATATTGAAAAATACCTTCCCAATCCCCGCCATATAGAATTTCAGGTCCTTGCTGATTCACACGGAAATGCAATCCACCTGGGAGAACGTGAGTGCTCACTCCAGCGAAGGCACCAGAAGCTGATTGAGGAATCTCCTTCACCTGTGGTCACACATGAACAGCGTGACAGGATGGGCGCTCTGGTGGCCAACGCGGTGAAGTCTGCCGGCTATGAAGGCGCAGGGACTGTGGAATTTTTATATTCCGAAGGAGAGTTCTATTTTCTTGAGGTAAACGCCAGGGTACAGGTAGAGCATCCGATTACGGAGATGGTCACAGGTGTTGATATTGTGAAGGAGCAGATTCGTATCGCATCGGGGCTTCCCCTGAGTATATCACAGCAGGAAATACAGATGAAGGGCAGCGCAATTGAATGCCGTATTAACGCAGAAGATCCGTTAAATGATTTTGCACCAACCCCGGGTAAGATCACAGGTTACCTGTGTCCCGGCGGGCCGGGAGTGCGTGTGGACAGTGGTGTATATACCGGTTTCAGCGTTCCGCCATATTATGATCCCATGATGTCCAAGCTGATCTGCCATGGGAAAGACCGCGATGAAGCAATCGGCAGGATGTGCAGGGCGCTTTATGAATATATTATTACAGGAGTCAAAACAAATATACCCTTTCACAAGGCGGTCATGAAGAATCCTCGCTTTATCAAAGGGGATATTGATACCCATTTTATTGAAGAGGAAACCGGACTGATAGAGGATATCAGGTCAGTTCTTGCTCAGGAACAAGCCCTGGGAGATAAGCTGTCTCTTAAATCCGCTCAAAAAGCCAGAGTAGCAGCTATTGCAGCGAGTGTGGTGGCCGTCCAAATGGCTAGAGAGGTCAAAGATGAAGGTTAAAAAACATATAAAAAATTTTGGCAGACGCCAATAGATACTGGATACTGGTTTCTGTAATGTAACTTTTAACCCAAGGTAAGTTTTGTTTTTCTTGAAAAATTCTTTTGGTGGCATATAAAATACCATCCTGCGAAAATCCTTTAAAAATGTAGGGTGGGATTTTGCACGCCACCGAATTATGGTGTTTTGAGTTCATTGTTTATGTAACAAGATAGTTTTAAAAGATGTTTTTAACCAGTATCAGCTTGATAAGGCAATGACAACATTTAATGTTAAAATTCGCCAGTTAAAGGCAAACAAATAAATTAATGGAGTAATACTCATGATCGGAATCACATCAATAGGAGCCTATATTCCAATGTACAGGCTCAGGCATGAAGAAATAACACGAATGTGGAAGACAAGGGGTATGGGAGGAGAAAAAGCTGTTGCCGGCTATGACGAGGACTCGATCACACTGGCCGTAGCAGCAGCCAGGGAATGCCAGCGTCGATGTAGCGGGAGTACAGAAGGCCTCTACTTTGCCAGCACTACTGCCCCGTACCGGGAGAAGCAGTGTGCAGCCATCATTGCCAGTGTTTTGGGGCTTGATAAAAAAAGCGCCACAGCGGATTTCTCAAACTCTTTGAGGTCTTCTACAACGGCGCTTAAATCCGCCCTGGATGCGGTAAGAGGTGGGACCGCAAAGCAGGTAATGGTGGCTGCCTCTGACTGCAGGATGGGAATGCCGAAAAGTCAGTTTGAGCAGCTTTTTGGCGATGCTGCAGCCGCTGTTACATTAGGGGAAGAGGGCGTAATCGCGGAAATCGAAGGTTGTTATTCGGTATACAGTGATTTTACCGATGTCTGGCGTACAGTTTCTGATCCTTATGTGAAATCCGGAGAGGGGCGTTTTATAGCTGATGAAGGTTATTTCCCCATTATGCAGGAAGCAATTTCCGAATTAATGAATATCCGGTCTCTCAAACCTGATGATTTTTCCAAAATCGTGTTCACTGCATCAGATCCGAGGCAGCATGCCAGGCTTGCTAAAATAACGGGTTTTGATCCTTCTCAGGTTCAGACTCCTTTTTTCACAGAAATCGGTCATATGGGATCAGCCGGAACACTGGTAATGCTTGCTGCTGCCCTTGAAGAGGCAAAACCCGGAAAAAGGATTCTACTGGTAAATTATGGTGATGGTGTTGACGCATTTGTTTTAAAAATAACAGAAGCCATTAATGATTTTTCCTTTAAACCTTCCTTTAAAGAACAGGTCATGAAAACCAGGGCTATCGATTACGGCACCTATCTTGACTGGCGGGACCTGATCCCCCTTGAGAGAGGGAGTCTGCCGCCAAGGGATCCTCTTTCTCTTGCAAGCAGATGGCGTGAGCGGAAGGCAATCTCAACACTGACAGGTGTAAAATGCAAAAGCTGCGGAACGCCCCAGATTCATATTATCGGACAAAATATAAGAATTTGTGTACAGTGCCAGACAAAGGACAATTTTGACGAGTATGTGTTCTCCGACAAAAAGGCAACCCTGTTTACCTATGCCATTGATAATCTCCAGCCGACCAAAAATCCTCCGGGTGTCAATGGAGCTGTGGATTTTGAAGGGGGCGGTCGGCTTCTGTGCGAGTTAACGGACTATGATCTGGAAAAGGTCAAAATCGGTATGCCTGTTGAGATGACTTTTAGGAA
>JASFHE010000251.1:0-8823 GCA_050123415.1 Desulfobacteraceae bacterium
ATCAGTGTTGTCCCATATATCCCTTCTGTCATCTCCCATTTTAAAATCATTCATTTCCGACATCCTGATGAGAGTGGAAAAGAGTTCAGGTAACTCCTCAATATCTTTAATACCCGTATGAAAGTGTATGGATGCGGTCCCTTTCATCATCTCAAGGCCCCTTGTGCTGCAACTGCTGAGGCGGTTGTGCAGATTGATGTAACGTTCCGCGTCAAGACAAAGGGGAGAATCCTTACTGCCGGGTATATACCCCTGTGCAGCATATTCTATTCCAGACTCCAGTTTTATGGCATCGATGACTTCTTTTATCAGGGCAAGGTATTTGTTCAGATTTTCATCTTCGCCTTTATACATGGGCGGAGAGTGAAATTCTATCTGACCGCCCGGTTCAAAATCTATATACATTCCTGATTCATGGACAAAGGAAGTGTTGTGTCCTGTAAAGCCTGTGTCAGGTAAAAAACTGTAGATTTGATTCATTGTTTCCGGATTGAGAGGTGTTTGGGATATAAATTCATATTCAAACCCAAAGGTCCGGGGGCCGGATACTATTTTTTCTTCCAGAAGATTGATCAGCTTATGGGTGTACTCTGTTCTTTCTCTACTGTGATAAATGCACAACTCACTAAGGTGAGGAGCGTTCAAACAACAATTATTTTTATGAAATTCACAACAAGATAACATTTTTTATACCCGTAAATTTATGTCTGATAATTATAGTCATTGATTATGAAAAGAAAAGGTCAAACCACAAAGAAAATATAATAATTGAAAAAACCCTGTCTGCCTCAGAAACCAGGGTTTGAGGTCCGACATTTTCCTTTGTTATCCGATCAATGTGTTTTTTAAGTGTTTTTTCGTTTAAAATTCCCTGCTTTTTTAGCAAATCTCCAAACATTATTTCCTTTATACATTCCGGTAGCACGGAAGGATCTGAAAGCCAGTCTGCCATAGGGATAGTAAAAGGCTGCTTTTTCCTGAAGGCAGTATCACTGTCCAGTATCGAATGCCTGCTGAAGGAACTGCCGCATATATATTTTTCACGATGATACCTTAAATTAGCCTTGTATTCGACAGGTAAAGTCGCTGCAAATTCCGCAAGCCTGTAGTCCAGAAACGGTGTCCGTGTCTCAAGAGAATGCCTCATAGAGAGCTTATCAAGACGAAGTATTACATAATCCGGTAATCTTGCCCTGCTTTCCATGGCAAGTGCAGCATTAAGAGGGTGTTCGTTTCCGCTTAGATCAGGGATAGCGTCTTCGGGAAACGCGTCATTTATAGTTTCTTTTCCCGTCAGTTCCCTGAGTTCATCTCCGGTAAAAAGCGATTCGCTCTGGATATATCTTTTTACGGGATTTTCATGCCTTACTTTCATATAGGATTTCAGTTCCGGGTAAATATTTTCAAGCTCTTTTCTTGCGGAAGCTGACAGATCGTTGTATTTACCCGCGGCTGCCTCGATAAGAAACTTACGATATCCTGCGAATATCTCATCGGCACCCTCACCTGTTAGTACAACCTTGACCTTCTCACCTGCCATTTTACATACCTGATCCGTGGGTAGTATGGTTCCAAGTGATATGGGCTCTTCAATGGATCTGACTATTTCAGGAAGCCCTTCAAGTGTTTCTGGTCCGCAGAGCCTCGCATAGTGCCTGGTGTCCCCGAAGCGTTTATTATTATCCTTTATAAAATTCTTAATGACTGGAAGCTCGTTATATTCGTCTTCATCAAAGGAAATGGAAAAGAGCCTGATATCGGGTTTTGTGACCGTGGCCTGCGAAGAAACTGCGGATGAATCGATACCTCCGCTTAAGAGTGTTCCAACCTCAACATCGGATCGCATCCTTATCTTGACAGCATCCCTGAATAATTCAATAAACCGCTCCGATGCCTCATCAAAATCCATATCCGGGATAACCCGGTCAAGTTTGTATTCCCAGTATCTTTTAATAAGGTATTTCTTTTCATTAAGGTCATATTCAAGGTATGATCCCGGAGGCAATCTTTTTATACCTGAAAACATGGTTTCTGTACCCGGAAGATAGCGGTAGGTGAAATATGTCTCCAGTCTGTCACGATTAAGTTCGTGAGGTCTGCTGCTGCCCTTATATAGCGGTTTTATCTCTGAAGAAAAATAAAAATTATCCTCCCATTCCGTATAGTACATGGGTTTTATCCCGAACCTGTCCCTGAACAGGATTATCTTTGAGTTTACAGGATCATAAATGGCTCCGGCATACATCCCGTTAAGTTTTTGAAGAAAATCAAGATGGTATTTCCGGTACATATTGAGAGCAACTTCGATATCGCCCTTTGTCCTGTAAATCATTTCAGGTGATTCTGCCTTTAATTCCGGATAATTGTAGACCTGGCCATTGCATATTATGGCTGATTTATCCTCAGGCGAAATAATCGGCTGCATACCTGTCTCAAGATCAAGTATTGAAAGTCGCCTGAATCCGAATCCCAGTCTTCCGGTCTTAAATGGAAATACGGTTTCTTTTTTATCATCCGGGCCGCGATGGGCCTGGAGAACTCCCATATTCTCAAGCCTTCTGTAGATTTCGTCTTCAGAGAGAGAGCAGGTTATTATCCCGTGAACTCCGCACATTATTTATCCTTATCGATATTTTGGGCTACTGTAATTTCTTTTCCGGCAGTTTTAATCCTGTTTTCCATGATTAAACAAAAAACATATCAGAGGTGAGTATCGGCTTCAAGGCTATTATTGCGTCAATAATGTGACGTGTAAAGACAGGATATTGTCAAAATATTCTTTATTCTTTTACATTGGCAATCCCTGACCAGTATCTTAATTTTTCAAGAAGTAATTGGGCATCAATTGGTTTGGAGAGGTAATCATTCATTCCTGTGTCAATACACTTCTGTTCATCCCCTTTCATAGCGTGTGCAGTCATTGCAATAATCGGTATACTGTTATTGAGTACTCCTGAATTTTTATCACGGATAATAGCGGTAGCCTCAAATCCGTCCATCTCAGGCATCTGCACATCCATGAATACAAGGTCATATTTTTTTTCCTTTAGAATATCAATTGCTTCCTTACCGTTTGAAACAGGATCAGCACTGTACCCGAACTTTTCAAGAAGTTTCAGGGCAAGTTTCTGGTTTACCGGATTATCTTCAGCCAGAAGTATTTTTATGTTATGTTTTTCCGAATCCAGAAGCGAATGTTTCGTAACCAGGATTTTCTTTTCAGGGTCTTTCTTTAAGTACTCTTTATTTTCGATTACCGCCTCAAGACAGGCTAACAACTGGACACGTTTTACAGGTTTAGGCAGATAGGCTGAGAATCCTATTTCTTTTACCCGTCTGGCATCACCTCTCAAGCCGAAATAGGCAAGCATAACCAACGAAACATCCCTGAGGTCCGGTTTTGATTTTATTATTTTTCCAAGTTCTTCTCCATTCATATCATCCAGCACCTGGGCAATTATACAGATATGAAACGGGGATTTTTCACTTGCAGCCTTTTCCAGTTTTTCAATGGCCTCTGCTGCTGTTGAGGCTTCTTCAAAAAAACAGTCCCAGGATTCTATATGAGTGCTTATGCTTTCCCTGCTCGAATCGTTTTTATCAACCAGCAGTATCTTTTTGGATTTAATGGATTCTTTGGGAATGGCCCTTTCGGGTTTTATTCCCGGCTGTTTCTGAAAGACCGATGTAAACCGGAACCGGGAGCCCCGGTTAACTTCACTGTTAACCCCTATATCTCCATTCATCTTCTTGACCAGCTGCTTTGATATGGCCAGTCCAAGCCCTGTCCCGCCGAATTTCCGGGTGGTGGACGCATCTACCTGTGAAAAGGACTTGAACAGCCTGTCTACACCTTCCTGCGGGATTCCAATACCCGTGTCCTCTATTGATGAAAGGACACTGACCTTTGACTCCATCTCTTCCTCAAGGGAGATTCTTATGGTTACACCTCCTTCAGTGGTGAATTTAATGGCATTCCCGATAAGGTTTGTAAGTATCTGCCGGAACCTTCCGGGATCACCGATCAGTTTTGACGGGACATCGGGATGGATAATACTGGAGAACTCTATTGATTTTTCATGAGCCTTTACAGCCATCATATCGGCTACACTTTCCACGGTTGTGTGGAGATCAAAATCTATTTCCTCAAGCTCCAGTTTTCCTGCTTCAATCTTTGAAAAATCAAGTATGTCATTTATGAGGCTTAAAAGCGAATGGGCGCTGTGTGAGACTATATTTGCGTAATCCTTCTGCTCTTCATTCAGGGGTGTGTCCATCAGGAGACCTGTCATGCCGATGATGGCATTCATCGGCGTTCTTATTTCATGGCTCATATTTGCCAGGAACATGCTTTTTGCCTCATTCACGGATTCTGCCTGTTCCTTTGCCTGTCGAAGTTCTTCTTCGGATTGTTTTCTGTCCGTTATGTCCTCAATTATGCCGACATATCTAATCCCTTTGTCAGAAAAGACCGGTGAGGATTGAACATTTATCCATCGTGTTTCTTCGTTATCGAGGATTATCCTGCATTCCTTTGAATAACTTGTTACTTTCTGCAGGGAATTAAACCATTCCTTTTTAAAACTGTCTTTATCATCAGGGTGAAAAAACCGGAGCCAATCGACTGTAAGGCTTTCCATCAGGGATAATCTGAAGATATTTTGCCACCGGGTATTAGTGTATAAAAGAAAACCATTTTCATCAGCCTCAAAAACTCCAACGGGAAGGGTTTCCGAAATAAGCCGGAACCTCTCTTCACTGTCTTTCAGTGCCTGTTTTACATTTTCTTCTTCTGTCACTTTATAATATACTTTCTTTCAGGTAACCAGTTGTAAAATTTGAAATTATGCAGGAAATATGCCATTGGATAATTAGTGCCCATCCAGAAAGAGGCAATTTATGGATGGAGCTGTCAGCGATCAGCTATCAGCCGTCAGCTAAGTCTTTATTTTAAAAGCCTCTTGCTGAACGCTGAGTGCTGACAGCTGCCGAACAAAAACTTTAGTTTTGGATAGGCACTGATTAATAATGGGTGAGGGTAAACAGCAGGGGTAAATCGGCATATATTCTTAACGTAACTGTTGATACCATGGTTTAAAACCCTGATTCCCTTAATAGCTTGACATTTCCCATTCAATGCGAAATAAACAATTCGTCTAAATCTAAATGCATATTAAGAGGGTACTTATGAAACTCCACGAATATCAGGCAAAAGAGATATTTAAAAAATCAGGTATTCCTGTGCCCGATGGTATACTGGCAATGACTTCAAAAACTGCAGAAGCCGCGTCAGAGAGCCTGAACGGGCCTCCATGGGTTGTAAAAGCCCAGGTCCATGCAGGCGGACGCGGTAAGGGCGGAGGAGTTCAGGTTGTAAAAAGCCACAGAGAAGTAAAAAAAGCCGCGGAAAAAATACTGGGCACACCGCTTGTAACCAACCAGACAGGACCTGAAGGTAAAAAGGTATATCAGGTGCTTGTTGAAGAGGGGGTTGAGATAGACAGGGAACTCTATCTTGCCGCCACAATAGACAGGCAGTCGGCAAAACCGGTAATGATATTCAGCCAGTCCGGGGGAATGGATATAGAGGAGGTGGCAGAAAAAAACCCTGAACTTGTATTAAAGGAATATATCGATCCGGCAGTGGGGTGGACTGCATATAACGGACGCAATCTTGTTTATGCCCTTGACCCTCTTCCTCAGGCAGGGACCATCAAGGAACTCATGTCCGTGATGGCAAACCTGTATAATGCATTCATCCGTCTTGACTGCTCACTCACTGAAATCAATCCCCTTGTTATTACGAAGCAGGGAAAGGTTCTCGCGGTGGATGCGAAAATGGATCTGGATGATAATGCCCTGTTCAGGCACAAGGATCTTATAGGTCTTGATGATGACAGGGAAAAAGATCCTCTGGAAGTAAGGGCCGGTAAATACAATCTCAATTATATCCGTCTTGACGGCAATGTAGGAGCAATGGTAAACGGAGCGGGACTTGCCATGGCCACCATGGACGTCATAAAAATGGCCGGAGCCGAACCGGCCAATTTTCTTGATGTCGGAGGCGGAGCCGATGAGGAGATGATAGAAAACGGTTTCAAGATAATCCTTGAAGATGAAAAGGTTAAGGCCATTCTCATTAATATTTTCGGCGGTATTCTCAGGTGTGATGTCCTTGCCAGGGGAGTTCTTGCTGCCGCGGAAAAGCAGGATATAACAGTACCTCTTATAGTCAGGCTTGAGGGCACAAACGTGGAAGAGGGAAGAAAAATCCTGGAAGGTTCAGGTCTGAAATTCCTGGTGGCATCGGATATGACAGAAGCTGCCGAGCTTGTTAAGCGGCAGGTTGCATGATATCGACCGTATGGAGTAAATGAAAATATTGAATGCGGTACCTGTAAGAATCATGTTCATAAATAAAAATATACTCGATTGAGTAAAAATATGAGGATTTCTTATGAGTATACTCGTAGATGAAAACACAAAGGTTGTAGTTTCAGGTATCACCGGCCGGGAAGGGACCTTCCATACCAAGCAGATGCTTGACTATGGCACAAAGGTAGTTGCCGGTGTTACTCCCGGAAAGGGAGGCCAGGACGTTGAGGGTGTGCCAGTTCTGAACTCCATCCGCGAAGCCGTAGAAAAGAAAGACGCCAATGTCTCGTGTATTTTTGTCCCCCCTCCATTTGCGGCTGATACTATCCTTGAGGCTGCTGCAGCCGGTATCAGGTTGATAGTATGTATAACTGAAGGAATCCCTGTAACGGATATGGTAAAGGTTGCAGCCTTTATAAAGGGTAAGGATATTGTCCTGATAGGCCCTAACTGCCCTGGTATTATCTCTCCGGGCAAGACAAAAATCGGGATCATGCCGGCCCATATACACAAGCAGGGGAGTATCGGAGTCATATCAAGGAGCGGCACCCTTACATATGAGGTGGTGGATCAGTTAACCAAGGCGGGGCTTGGCCAGTCAACATGTATTGGAATAGGCGGTGATCCCATTGTCGGGACATCCTTTATTGACCATCTGAAAAGGTTCAAACAGGATCCTGATACCGAGGGTGTAGTAATTATCGGTGAGATTGGCGGGTCTGCCGAAGAAGAGGCGGCTGCATATATTAAAGAAGAGTTCAATAAACCTGTGGTAGCCTTTATCGCCGGGCAGACCGCGCCTCCCGGAAAGAGAATGGGCCATGCCGGTGCTATTATTTCCGGTGGAAAGGGAAAAGCCGGAGATAAAATAAAGGCCCTTGAGGCAGCCGGTATTGCGGTAGCCAGGGACCTTGGTAAACTTGGCCGGACAATGCTCGATAAGGTTAATAGATAAAAAGCCAGATAAACGGTTTCTTGACTTGTATGGATTTTAGGTTTATTTTAGTATTTTAAAAACGTTAACTTCCGTGGTTTTCGGGAGTATATCAATTATCGGTCTCGCATGTGATCACTTTTATCGGAGGAAAAGATGTTTGGTCTTGGCTATATGGAGCTAATAATTATTCTTATAATTGTTTTAATTATCTTTGGGGCTGGTAAACTTCCTGAAATAGGCAGCGGAATAGGAAAAGGCATAAGAAATTTTAAAAAGGCAACCCGTGAACAGCCTGATGAAATTTCCTATAAAGAAGAAGATAAGAAGAACGACAACGATAAAGACAACGATTAATATTAGATAAACCCGGATTATATCAGTAATTACACTATGATCCGGGTTATTCTTTGTGTGTTCAGCTAAAAGGGAATCTCATCATCAGGAATAGATACAGGCTCTTCAACCGGCGGGCGTTCATTCATGCGGTCTGCAGTATCATTATCCCGACCTTTCGATCCCAGCATCTGCATTGTACTTGCTATAATTTCAGTGGTGTATCGTTTGTTTCCATCCCTGTCTTCCCAGGCCCTTGTCTGAATCCTGCCCTCAATATAAACCTGCTTGCCTTTATGGAGGTATTCACCGCAGATTTCACCGAGACGCCCCCATGCTACAATCCTGTGCCATTCGGTTTTTTCCTCTTTACCACCATCCTTGTTTGTCCACTGTTCTTTTGTTGCTAATGTGAAATTTGCCACAGCGGTTCCCGAGGGTGTATACCTGACTTCCGGATCTGCGCCGAGGTTTCCGAGTAATATAACCTTGTTTACCATATCTATTGTCCCTTCAAAGTATAAAATTATTAATAGCTGATATGTTTTTTTTGAAGCTCGTAAATAGAGTTTAATAATAATTTTCAAAAAACTAGCATATTGACTCCATCTAAATCAAGTATTTATATGGCAAAAACCATATTGACTCAAAATCACATTCGGATTAAGGTATTGGCCGATCACAATATAATGGGGAAGTTGATGCTGAAGGTAATACCTCTTGGGGGACTGGGCGAAATCGGACTGAATATGATGGTTATTGAATATGACCGGCATATACTTGTGGTTGATGCAGGTCTTATGTTTCCCGAGGATTATATGCCCGGGATAGACATGGTTATCCCTGATTTCAGTTACCTTACCCAAAACAGAGAAAAGGTGTGCGCTGTTGTCCTGACCCACGGACATGAAGACCATATCGGTGCAATGCCTTTCCTGCTTAAAGAGATAAATGTCCCGATTTACGGTACCAACTTTACAATCGAATTATTAAAATCCAAGCTCAGTGAATATGAGCTTTCGGAGCCCGTGAAATTAAACAAGGTTACTGCCGGCGATATTTTAACTTTCGGCCCCTTTAAACTGGAATATATAAGCGTAAATCACAGCATTATTGACGGTGCAGGACTTGCCATTGAAACGCCCGAAGGGATACTGGTCCATTCCGGTGACTTTAAG